>DATFLS010000142.1:0-12613 GCA_035267465.1 bacterium | reverse complement strand
GCGGGAAATCCGCACGTCCGGTTCGACGAGGGGAAAGGCAGATGGAATGCATGGTATGCGGCTCGTGAGCCACAACGGGGAAACCCTGTAACCGAGGTAGGCCGAAACCTAACCATGTCATCTCCTTTCCTACTCTACTGTTCATTCGTGGTTTCTATACAGGTCTCACATATCTAAAGTAAAAGAACAGTATTTTTGAATTGGATTTGGATTTTCGTTAAATTCGTTCCCTTGATAATGAGTGCAGGTAGGAGAGAAGATGGATCTACAAGAAGTAGAAGGACATCAGGTTGTAGTGTCGGGGATCAGCGGAAGTTTGCGGGCCGGGAGCTATTCCCGGAAAGCGCTCCGGATCGCACTGAAGGGGGCGGCTGAACTGGGCGTGGAAACCTATCTTATTGATCTGCGGGAGTATGACCTGCCGTTTTGTGACGGAAGCAACCGGGAGGCGGAAAGGAAGCCCGATGTCGAACGGTTACGGCATCAGGTGAAACAGGCGCAGGGAGTGATTCTCAGCACGCCGGAATATCACGGCAGTTTCAGCGGCGTGCTAAAAAATGCCCTGGATTTGATGGGTTTTGACGAATTCGAAGGAAAAATGCTGGGGCTCCTCAGCGTGTCCGGTGGCCCGTTGGGTGGATTGAATGGCCTGAACAGTCTCCGCGCTATCGGCCGGACCTTACATTCCTGGGTAATTCCGGAAGAAGTCTCCATCCCGCGTGCATATAAGGAATTTGATGATGACGGCAACGTCAAAGAACCGGACCTTCGTGAACGGATCCTGGAACTGGGCCGTCAGGTGGCCAGGTTTGCGTTCCTCCATACCTCGGATCGAACCAATGAATTTGTGAGATTGTGGGAGGAGGCGCCCATGAATCCGGGCGCAAAAAATCGGTAAGCTTTCGGACAGCAACGGAGGCAGTTCCGGCGTATCTGAGCGAAAGCAATCCGGGGCCAGGATGATGAGCCGCGCGCTTCCTCTGACTGCCGGTTAAGGAATTCCCGGTCTGATTGTAGATCACCCGCCTGGTCATTCCCTCTGTGACAGAGTGTGATATACTCGAAATGCTGATGTGTCCATCTGTACTCCGCAGTCTGATTGAATCCGTATTCATCTTGCGTTTCAGTGCTTATTTGCATGCCGTTTCGTTGAACTTATGAATAAATTCAAGTCATTTATTTGCAATTAACCCTCAAAGAATCCTCCATATTTTCGACAAGTTCGTCATCTGATTCGACAAATCAGTCGATGACGTGAAAATACGGGAATCTGCTAAATAGAATGCTATCAAGTATTTATGTCTGTTGGCACACCTCTTGTCTAATTGGTTGGTGAGATTTTGTGTAACCAAAGAAGCGTAAGGAGGACCGACATGAGGTACGTGAAAGTGTTACTGCTACTAGCCATCGGGTTCGTGTTCCTGACGGGCTGCAGCGAAAGCCCTGTTGATGCCACGGATGATGGCAGCGGCCGGATCGTCGTCGAGGCGTTTGACGCTCCCATTCCCGGCGAGGTTGAATCCGTGAATATCTTCATCTCGAAAATCAGCCTGCACAAATCCGCAGAAATGGCTGAAGCGGATTCCGAGTGGATCAAGATCGCCGAACCGAACAAGTGGATTAATTTTTTTGATCTGGTGAACGGCTTGAAAGAAACCGTTGTGGATACTGCTCTGGGCTCCGGACATTATACCCAGCTGCGTCTGGTTGTGACAGACGACAGCTACGTGGTATTGAAAGACGATCCTGATCAGCATCTGTTGAAAATCCCGAGCGGCCCGCAGGTGGGAATCAAGCTGAACATGGATTTCACAGTATCTGACCAGGAACTGATCACGCTCTATCTGGATTTCAATGCGCAGAAGTCACTGAAACTGAACCCCGGAATTGACAGATTCATTATGGAACCGACCTTCCGTGCATTTAAACAGGTGGTCTCCGGAACCATCCAGGGAATAGTGCAGGATACTGCCGGAGCCGCTGTGAAAAATGCAAGTATTGTCGCTCTGGCGAATGTGGATACTCTGGCCGGTACAGTGAGTGATGAAGATGGCAACTTTCTGTTGGTAGTGGAAGAAGGTGCCTACAGCATCGCTGCTGAAGCGGAAGGCTACTCTGAGGTCGATACGACGTATGAAGATGTCCAGGTGAGTGCAGAACAGGAACTCACCGGATTCGATTTCACCCTCACGCCTGCAGAAGAAACGACTGATGACGGGAGCGGGACTCAGGGGAACTAAGGCAATGAATGTGAGCAAAAAGTCTCTCCACAGAAGGGGGGAGACAATCTGACTCAATTCTGTGAAACACATTGATTCGAAGTGCTACCAAAAGCCCGGGCTACTCCAGCCCGGGCTTTTTTATGACCGAGAAATGAACCGAGTCTATAGCAGCAGAATCGCTTGATTATATATGTGCCATTTTTTAGTTCCGGGATGTCCCGAAGCAACTTGGTTGATGCAACCCCAGGCCGAATAATAAAATCGACGCGGATTTTCTGTTCGACATCGGTGGATGGTACCGAATGATTGGCTATAAACCGCTTGTAAAGTGGGACAGAAAACTGTTAATATTCAATGATATCTTCTTGCGCTAACAGTCATTCAACACATATGATACAATTTGCAGAACGGCATGGAAGAATTGTTCATGTTTCAGAGGTTCCCTCCGGACTGATGTGTGAATGTATTTGTGTGGCGTGCCGCCGACGGCTGATCGCCAGAAAAGGCAGGGAGGTCACCCATCATTTTGCACACCGGGATACGTTCGATTGTGATGGCGGATGGGAAGGCCTCACCCACAGCCAGGCCAAACAGCTCATCGCGGAAGTACGCTCTCTCTTTGTGCCTCTGCATGACGTCGCTCTCCATGATTACACGTCACGGGCACTCCGTCGTCCCGTCATGCAGAAAGTCGAATTCGAGCGGGTCAATACGGAGGTATCGCTGGGAAACTACCGGATTGATTTAGAGGGGATCCATGCGAGCGGAAAGCGGCTGGTCATCGAGATTGCGGTAACCAGTGCCTGCAGTCGAAGGAAGCGGCAGTTTCTCCGTCGACAGCAGGAACCGGCTGTTGAGATCTATTTAAACCAGCTCAGCAAAGGGTTCACCCTTGATGAATTTAAAGAACAGGTGTTAAAGACCGCGCCCCGAATATGGATTTACAACAGCCTGTTTGAACAAACCCGCTCCCAGGAAAGACGCAGACGGCGCGCACTCCGGAGCGATCTGGAGGAACGCGCCGAGCAATATGAATCAGCGTTTCAGGATCTACAACAACGGGTGCGAGATCTGGCAACCCATTCCGGAGATCGGCTATTCACCGGTATTCTGCAGTTGCGTAATCTCAAGGAATTCGATATCCCTTTCCGCACACTCTGCGTATTTTCGGAGTCGGGGCTCCTTGCGGAGTTTTAAAATCTGGCGGTTGTCGAAGAACGGTATGTCTCAAGGTTGGGGCAATTTCAGGGAAGAACGGTCGGATTTTTCTTGTTACCTGAGGATTCTTTTATAACGCTAAAATCGAAATTGCGGGTACCTTTTCCCAAAGCACGAATTGCCTGGATTGAAGGGGTTCCCCAGGATAAACTCAAGTGGCTGAAATATCGCAAATGGGATCCGGGCATGCGCTGATCGCCATACAGAATCAAGATTCATGGAAATATATTTCCGGGACTATTCAATTTACTCATCGTAAGGTGAAGCGCACTATTATCGAACTGTCTCCCGTGCGCCACTGAACGGAGGATGTTACTCTGTAATGAAGACGATCGCTATAATCGTAATATCGCTAATTGCCCTCTATTTTGGTCTCAGCATACTCATCTACTTTTTCCAGCGGCTGATGGTCTATCATCCCGAAAAGACGCTTACCCGGACACCTGCAACGGTCGGTATAGACTTCGAGGACGTGACTATCAGAACCGGGGATGGGAAACGCATCCACGGATGGTTCTTACCCCATGAATCTCCCCGGGCGGTTGTGTTATATTTGCATGGCAATGCAGGGAATATTTCCGATCGTGTGGACTCTATCCGGCTTCTTCACGCATTGCGGCTGAGTGTGTACATCATTGATTATCGCGGGTATGGAAAGAGTACAGGCAATC
This sequence comes from bacterium, assembly GCA_035267465.1. GTDB lineage: Bacteria > Fidelibacterota > JAANXI01 > JAANXI01 > JAANXI01 > DATFLS01. The sequence goes on along the minus strand of DATFLS010000142.1, from coordinate 8,502 downwards.
CCACGGAAACCGGCACCTACCGGGATGCGGAAGCCGCCTGGAATTACCTGACGGAACACCGCAAGATCCCTTCCGATCAGATCAGTATCTATGGCCGGTCACTGGGAGGAGCGGTTGCTATCTGGCTGGCGGCACACTACACACCCCGGGCGCTCATGGTTGGTTCAACTTTCTCGAATATCCGGGATATCGCCAGGGATCTCTTTCCGGGTTTTCCGGCCGTCATATTATCGCGCATCCGCTATAATTCCGAAAAACACATCCGGCAAGTGCAGTGTCCGGTGCTGATCATGCACAGTCGGGAGGACGATCTAATCCCGTTCAGGCACGGGAAAAACCTCTATGAAGCGGCTCATGAACCCAAGTCTTTCCTTGAGTTACGCGGGGGACACGGCGAGTCGATTTTTGTCTCCCGGAAAGAATATATGGAAGGAATTGAGCGATTTCTTTCCCGGCACGTGGAAGCGCCCGCCGGAGAGGACCACGGCTGAGTCTATTAGCCGATAATACCGCGATATTCGGTTTCTGTTTTAAAAAGTATTCCGATTTTGTTATGCTTGTTATTTCAGAATAGAGCCGGAAGATCAAACGAAGCAGACAGGCGAGAGGATATGAGTAAACCAAGCAGTCCCGGATGGTCTGTAGTGATGATATTAATCGTTCTTTGTGGATTCGGCCATGACCGAACGGTCGCTATGCCTTTACAACGTGCAGATGCCAGAGAGGATACAGTGCGGTCAAGATTCAGTATGGAGCCGGTGATCGTAACCGCAACCAGAGTTGAACGCCCGGAGTATCGGACTCCCATCTCCACGGATGTTATAGAAGGAGAGGCAATCCAGGTAAGGGAACCCACGATTTCTCTGAACGAATCACTGCGTGGAGTACCCGGATTGGTGGTCAACAATCGCCAGAACCGTGCATTGGGTGAACGACTCATCATGCGCGGTATCGGCAGCCGGGCGCAGTTCGGCATTCGGGGTATTAAAATTTTGGTGGATAATATCCCCATCACACTGCCGGACGGCCAGGCGCAGCCGAGTAACATTGACCTGATGACGACCGGCAGAATTGAAGTCATCCGGGGGCCGGTCTCCAGTTTGTATGGAAACGCCGCCGGCGGTGTCATACATTTTCATACGGAAAGTACTTCCGGAAATATTCCCCTTCAGATTCATAGCCGTGGTGAGTTCGGCGCCTTTCACCTGCGGAAGTGGGCGGCGAAAGTAAAAGTGCAAAATCCGGGATATGAATATGTCATCGGGGCGAATCAGATGACCACCGAGGGGTTCAGAGATCACTCGGCGGCCAAAACTCGTCAAATCAACGCGATATGGCGGTATCAATTTTCACGGAGGCTATCGGTCACCGCCATGGCAAATCTATATAATGCCCCGTATTTGTTAAATCCAAGCACGCTGGATAAATCAACGGCTCGCACAGAACCCACTGCAGTTCGGGACTATATTCTCCAACAGGGGGCGTCCGAGCAAGCCGATCAGGGACAGGCCGGATTTACGGTCAGATATGATTTCGGGGAGGGTGAATACCTGCGGGGGACGATTTACAGTCTGCAACGCTCGTTAACTAATCCCATCCCGGGACGGATCATTCAACTGCACCGGCTGGTCGGAGGAGTGCGGAGTCTGTATCATAAGCCTCTGAGGATTTTCACCAGAGAGGCCGGGCTCAGCCTGGGATTGGATTTTGAAGGGCAGGACGACAGCCGCACGGAGTATACGAATAATGGATTGACGGTGCAACATGCCGACCGGATCCCACCTGAGAGAATCATAAATTTCCTGGATTATGGGGAAAAACTCATTGACCAGAAAGAATATGTGTACGGGCTAGGTCCATTTCTCCAGTTCGAAATGTCACTATTTCCCGGCACGCAATTGCTTGCCGGAGTCCGGTTCGATCACTATCTCTTCACCGTGCAGGATCAACTCATCAACCAACGAGATGATTCCGGCTCCCGGGCTATGAGTCAGTTCAGTCCAATGGTGGGAATTACCCATTCACTCCACCGGGCCCTGACAATCTATGGAAATGTTTCCACCGCGTTCCAAACACCCACTACCGCTGAACTGGGAAACCGTCCAGACGGTGAAGGCGGATTTAATCCGGAATTGCATCCGGAAAAAATTCGAAGTTTTGAAATCGGGGCACGAGGGCGACCCGCTTTCCCGAACCTCACGTATGATCTGGCAGCCTACGTAATGACAATCAGAGATATGCTCATTCCCTATCAGATCGATCCCAATAGTGATGAAGTATTTCACGAAAACGCCGGAACAGCACGGAATACCGGACTCGAAGCAAAACTCACCTGGCGTCCGGGAGCCGGGATATCGACAATGGGATCCTACACCTTTCAGCATTTTACCTTTCGGGATTATATCACAGAGTATACCACCAATGATGGATTATCCCAGGCGCAGCTGGCCGGGAACAAAATTCCCGGGGTGCCGGAACAGCAACTCTACTGGCAATTATCCTATCAACACCCATCCGGATTTACCACAGAATTCCAGACTCGCTGGATGGAGAGTTACTATACAAATAACTGGAACGGACCTCCTCCTCAGACAGACGCCGGACCTATCGATAACTATGTCAATGATGCATTTACTATATTTAATTTGCGCGCAGGATACACATATTCCCTGGGAAGATGTAGCCTCCGGTTCACCGGCGGAGTAAATAATCTGTTGGATACCAGCTACAACGCCTCCATCATTCCGAACGCATTTGGTGGGCGATATTTCGAACCGGCCCCCGGACAGAACTGGTTTGCCGGGATAGAATTCATCTATACCGGTGGAAACAGTGACAGATAATTTGTTTGTTAAAATGCAACGGGACAACACCACCACCGAAAAAATTTCCCGTTCTCAGAATATTAAGAAAAATATTCCTGTGAACTCTCCGGTTTTTCCAACCTTCAATAAGATCTCCGGCCGGAAGCAATATAGTGAAATGACACAGTACTTGGGTTACACTGAACTTTGTTACAAAATGTGATGTGATCAAGAAATAATTCAACCTATTATGGGCTGCTGGTTAAATATTACCGAACGCCAAATCTCGGCTTTTTATTCTGCCAAAATGGCATTATTTTTGACATGTAGTTACCTGAGCTGAATTCGGAATTCCTCCGGTTCACTTGTTCGAGTTAAAAGCGATGTTCACTTACTCACCGCACGCGCAGATGCGGGAATATCTGGAAGGAGCTGTTGTTGTATGTTACCGATCATGAATGATTATCCCCGGAAAAAGCACAAAAGGAAAATGATCCAGGGAGCGGCTTTTTTAGTAGTGGGCCTGATTTTGGCGTTGCTGATGGGACGCATTCAGGAGCCCGCGCCGGCGGAACAAATGATCACAGTGTTTCGATTCATCGGTATTATGGGAGGTGCCTCTGTCCTTCTTGGCGGTATCTGGTTGGTCAAAGGATTTTTTGACTGGGTGCAAAGTTAATCCCGAATCTGCCAGATTCGTACGAGCATTTTTTCCTGGACCTGTTACCTCATTGTGTGGCAGTACATTTTCTCCTCCGAACCGCACTGAATCGGACGTGTACATAGTTCGAAAAATGCCGGTTCATTCAGACCGCATTATTACTCCTTCAATTTACCATATAATATCAGACGGACGAATATAATTGCGTGCATTCACCTTGCAGTGTAACCGGTCAGCAATCCGATATCAGGTTGCCGGTTGGATGGAGTGCCGGAAGCAGCCGGTTCGGGCCCGGAAATTAACGACTGCGAAATCCATGTGATACCAGGGAGTTGGTGTGGCCGCTGCATCGTGGAACTGAAAGAAGGTTTCCGCAAATAAACTTTAACTTTCGTTGCGGATAACTTATTTCATGTTTATCCCGCTATCAATACTTTATATCAAACTGGTGTTTTGCGATCGTGGTAATTCATTCATTTTCTAAGTGGCCTCATTATTTATATCTTTATAAATGGACATTTGAAAAATAATGATATCATTATCTGCCGAAATAGTCTATATTTGTAGTTGATCAGGGAGGTCGCATGACATATAAAAATTTATCACAAAAAATTTTATCACTTTTGCAGGAAGATGGCCGGCAGTCGGTTCGCGAGCTGGCCGAAAAAATGGGCGTTTCAGCTACCACCATCGCCAAAAGATTGGATCAGCTTCAGGAAGAGGGGATATTGCGGGGTGTGACCGCGGACATTGATTATGAAAAGTTCGGATATTCCTATCTGGCAATAACCAGGTTTAAAATTCAGGGCGACGAATTTTCAAATGTGATTGAACTGCTGGATCAGTTTCCCCAACTCACCGAAATCTATGAAATTACCGGCGATTATGATATTTTAGCCATCGGTCACTACCGGGATCGTTCCGATATGAATAAAGTGGTCAAACGACTCCAGGAACATAAAGGTGTGCTGGAATCCAACACGTCGATGGTCCTGAATGTTCTGAAAGAGCGTGGCCATATTCCGCTGGTGAAGGACGAGGAGTAACGGAGGCCAGATAACACGCCGGACACACGGTCACCTGAGGATCAGTTGCTGAATCAGACGTTGGATGTCGGCAGTATCACTCACTCTCCTCATTTTCGATGAGTTCATTTCAAAGATCCGGGATCTTTCTTCCACCCCCTTCTGAGATCCTGGTTTCACCCAATAGAATCAGTCGGTTATCCTCCTGAGTTTCATGCAGAAAAAGTCGCATAGTATATTTATTATGAAAAAAGTTTACAAATGGTAAATAAATCCTTTGGAAGTTGGACGTATTATTCTATATTAACCGCCAAAATGAAAAAGATAACAATAAACAAGCGCAGAAAGGGAGATAGGATGGCACAGACACCGAGTTTGATCCTTTGAATATTTTACGGGAGATTACCATGAGAAAAGCGAGAGTGAGAACATAAACTGAGGAGAATAGTTCTATGGCAAATACGAAGAGCGACCGCACAAAGGTCTTCCAGATGATCCAGGATCACGAAGTCGAATTCATTGATCTCAAATTCCTTGATTTTCCGGGGTTATGGCAGCACTTCACGATCCCGGTCTCCGAGATGGATGAAGACCTCTTTGACGAGGGATTGGGATTTGACGGGTCCAGTATTCGTGGTTGGCAGGCGATTAATGAATCGGATATGATAGTCTTACCGGATCCCGACACCGCGATGATGGATCCCTTCACCGAATATCCGACATTGAGTTTGATCTGTAATATACATGATCCGATTACCAAAGAATCGTATTCGCGGGATCCCCGTCATATCGCGCAGAAATCGGTCTATTATATGCAGTCGAATCAGGTGGCAGATACGGCGTTTTTTGGTCCGGAGGCGGAATTTTTCGTATTTGATGACGTCCGATTCGATCAGACGCCGAACGCCGGATACTATTTTCTGGATTCCATTGAAGGTCGCTGGAATTCCGGCCGGGAGGAAGAGCCGAACCTGGGGTATAAGCCCCGATATAAAGAAGGCTATTTTCCGGTCCCCCCGCATGATTCCCTGGTGGATCTTCGCTCGGAAATGGTCATGACGATGCAGCAGTGCGGAATTCAAATCGAAGCCCAGCATCATGAGGTTGCCTCCGGAGGACAGTGCGAGATTGACTTACGGTTCTCCGATCTGGTCGACATCGCCGATAAACTGATGCTGTATAAATATATTGTGAAGAACACCGCCCGGAAGCATAACAAGACGGTCACATTTATGCCCAAGCCAATCTTCGGGGATAATGGATCCGGGATGCACGTCCATACCAGTCTCTGGAAGAAGGGTGAGAACCTGTTTGCCGGCACGGGATACGCCGGTCTGAGTGAAATGGGACTGTACTTTCTCGGCGGTATTCTGGAACACGCGGGGCCGGTAATTGCCTTCACCAACCCGACGACGAACAGTTACAAGCGGCTGGTGCCGCACTATGAGGCACCGGTGCGTCTGGCATATTCGCAGCGGAACCGATCCGCGGCGCTCCGGATTCCGATGTATTCGACCTCGCCCAAATCGAAGCGGGTCGAATTTCGCTGTCCGGATCCGTCGGCGAATCCGTATCTGGCTTTCTCGGCGATGTTGATGGCCGGGCTGGATGGCATCGTCAACAAAATTGATCCGGGAGAGCCGCTGGATAAGAATATCTATGATATGGCTCCCGAAGAACTGGCGAACGTGCCGCAGACGCCTGCTTCACTGGATGAAGCGCTTCATGCACTGGAAGATGATCACGAGTTCCTGCTAAAGGGGGATGTCTTTACCGAGGATGTGCTGGAACACTGGATTCAATACAAGTTCGATAATGAGGTACAGCCGATGCGTTTGCGTCCGCATCCGCATGAATTTGCGTTGTATTATGATCAGTAAGCCGTAGAGTGTCACAGCCTTCTCCGCTTCGACAGGCTCCGGGGATTTGCCACCCCGGGGCCTGTTGTTTTTTGCGCGGGCAAGCACAAATCACAAGGTCTTTCCGGAGATGCGAACGGAGGATTACCCGTTCTCTACAAGCCGGCCGTTCTGGTAGGTGAGACAGAGTGCATCCTGCATGGTCCGGGTGATCAGATTATCATAATCTGGAAGCAGGCTCTGTTCGATCTCTGAGAGCGTCGTGTGTTCAGATTTGGTTTTCGGATGCATGCCGATCAGCGAACAGCAGTCTTTATAGGGCTGAATTGAGAGCTGATAAGTGGAGATCTGTTTTGCTAATTGAACAATTTCGTACTTGTCGAAGGTGAGCAGTGGTCGAAGAATGGGAAGGTGCACTGCCTGTGAGTTCGCAGTGATATTTTCCAGTGTTTGTGAAGCCACCTGAGCAAGATTGTCCCCGGTGACCAGGGCTTGCGCTCCGGTGTCGCGGGCCAGATGCTGGGCTGTGCGGGCCATAAAACGCCTGAAGATCACCAGTTCGTATTCCAGTCCGGGAGTGAGGATTTCGAACTCAAAATGGGTATACGGCACCAGATACAACCGTGACCGATAGGTGTACCGACTTAGATCCTGCACAATGCGGCTGACTTTATACTCCAGCGCATTTTCCATCTGGAGTCTGTTTGCGGTGAAATGGATAAAATCCATCGTACAACCGCGTTTCGCTGCGAGATACGCGGCGACCGGGGAATCGATTCCTCCGGATAACAGCACCAGAACCCGGCCGGTCACCCCCACCGGAAGTCCACCCGGCCCGGAGATTTTCTCAGCGTAGAAGTAGATGCCATCAGTATATATATCAACATGATAGGTGCGATCAGGGTTTTCGAGATCCACGTTCTGCCACCGGGTCTGCTCGATGAGGGCGGTTCCAAACTGGCGCTCCAGATCAGGCGAGGTGGATGGAAACGTTTTGTCCGCACGGTTTACTCTGACACAAAAACTGCCCTCGAGGACGTAGGTATCTGCAGCCAGTGTTGTGAGGTGTTCATGAAATATCTCATAGTCGGGCTCCTTCGATGCGGTATATGCCTCACTCGTGGGAATGAATTTCACGAAGGCGAACCAGGCAATTCCCATCACCTGTGACAACCCGTTTTTGACCTGCTCGGGGTTGTATTCCGCTCCCGGAGGGATAGTGATATAAATATAGGAATGTGCCTGCCGGACGGACCAGGACAGATCCATTCCTCTCAGTTTTCGCTTCACATTTTTCCGCTGCTGCCGCAAAAAATAGGGCTGGTTGTCGCCCTTCAGCGCTATTTCGCCATAGTGGATAACAATACGATTCGGTGTGAATGTCATCGATTTCTGTGAATGCTTTTAATTCAAGACAGATTCCGGGGTTAATATGTCACCGGCGTTTACTGCGAAAGGTTCTTCTCGTATTCGTGCCGGAGGTCACCTCAGGGACACTCCTTTCTTTTGAGTTTGTATCGCAGAATCCAAACCATCCCTTCAGCATAAATCTGCTAAGGATACAAAATATTTACACCACCCGAAAGCGCAAACGGCTGGTGGCCTGCAGAATTCTCAGCACAACCAATTATTGAATAAACCATATTTTTCCAGGATCCAGAGCATCACCGCTACAGAGGAGCCATTTCCCGTCTGTCTTGCTGTAGAGGACAAAGTGCTGATCATCAGATCCCCGGGATCTGAATACAGTCCGAACAGGGGCTGGGTCGGTGGGAGATATTGATTCCGATTGAACCCCCGGGCACTTTTCTATACTTTCATTACTTGTGAGCATGAACGAAGAGAAACGGAGAGAGCCATGCCAATGTTAAAACCGGATGTTCCGCACGGGACGGTGCATACGTTCTGGATTGATTCGGTAGTTCTGCGGGATAATCCCTGGAATGATGCAACTCGCCGCCGGGTGGATGTCTATCTGCCTCCCGGCGCGTCTCTGGAGAGCGAAGAGAAATTCCCGGTCTTGTATGATTTGGTCGGGTACACCAACGGCGGACCGAAACACACCGCATATACCAGTTTCGGTGAGTCGGTACCGGAACGGATGGATCGCTTGATTGCGCAGGGAGACACCAGACCAGCGGTGGTCGTGTTTC
>DATFLS010000141.1:0-2397 GCA_035267465.1 bacterium | reverse complement strand
TCCATGGTGAAGAAAATCGCTGGAGTACCCGGTTTGATTGCGCTCTTACTTCTTCCGGTGATGACCATCAGTTGTGGCAGGAACCAGGAAGCCGGTGCGATCCCTTATAACCCTCAGACTGATGTATACAAAGGGTGGCGGCTGGGCTGCCAGGCCTACTCGTTTAATCGCTTTACCTTTTATGAAGCGGTGGAGAAAACGGCATCGGTGGGATTGGGGTGGATTGAAGCCTATCCCGGACAGACCCTCAGTCAGGACCATCCGGATGTACAATTCGGACCGGAGATGTCCCCGGCAATCCGGGCGGAAGTCAAACAAAAATTGACTGATGCCGGCATTCAACTGGTGAATTATGGAGTCACTCAGCTGCCCAATGCTGAGGCCGCATGCCGGACGGTGTTCGATTTCGCCGAGGATATGGGTATTGAGACTATCGTCTCCGAGCCCCCGGAAGAAGCCTTCGATCTGATCGACCGGTTGGCCCGGGAATACCAGATCAATGTGGCCATTCACAACCATCCAAGGCCGTCCCATTACTGGAATCCGGAAACAGTGCTCCGGGTGGTGGAAGGCCGGAGTAAATATCTGGGCGCATGCGCCGATACCGGCCACTGGATGCGATCCGGTGTCGATCCGTTGGAAGCCCTCAGGATGCTGGAAGGCCGCATCATTTCCCTGCATTTCAAAGATTTGAATGAGTTCGGTGTGCGCGAAGCCCACGATGTGCCCTGGGGCACCGGGAAAGCAAACGTTGAAGCCCTGCTCAGAGAGCTGGATCGCCAGAATTTCCGGGGCGTCTTTTCCATTGAATACGAGTATAACTGGGAAAATTCGGTGCCTGAGATTCAGCAAAGTGTGGATTATTTTAATGAGGTGGCAGGGGAACTGACGGAGACGTAAAAGGCGAATTGTATCTATAGACATTCCTGCATTGATTATCACAAAAAGGGAGGCGTTTAACGCCTCCCTTTTCTGTTTTGTCCACGAAAGGATAGAATGTATCAGAAGTGCTAAAATCGAGTTATTTCGATCTTTTGATCAAAAACAGCAGAGCATGTTTTCTGAGAGCAACCCGGCCCTGAAGGATGTCATGTTACTGTCATAAACATAATATATCAGGACCTTGTAGAATGATCAGAAGGAATAGGGTCTATTCTGATACGGTGGTAAGTCTGGTATTGATGGTTATCGTCTGCAGTCAAAAAACCCGGGACTCAACGGGGAGAATCGGGTGAGACCGCACAGTTTAGGCATTCCGTGCCGGAGTATTCCGCACAATTAAAATCACGTCTGCCGGCTTACTGAAAAGTTATACGGGCATGTTCAGTTGATCTGTGCCCGGTGGAGAAAAATTCCTTGCTTTTTTTATTTCAGACTAGTATCATCTCAGTAACCATATTTGACATCACGAAGAAACTTTAATACAGGTAAATGCCTGTGCGCTGTTTTTTATCCGCCAATCGCAGGATCAATTCTCAGGTTGTAGAGAATAGTTTACGATTTAAATAACCTCTTGGAGGTTATGAGTTAGAGATTTTATAAAAATTGCACACGTTTGTGAACACGTGTTCGCAAACGTGTGCAATATCTCTGTTGGTTGCGATTTGCCGACAGGTAGTAGAGAACTCATTTACAAGAGTACCAGTAGGAGAAATTTACATTGATAAGGTCTCCTATTCTAACTCTGAACACACCAACGAAGGATTTAACCACTGCTAAAATAACAGAGGGAGAGAATGACCATGCAGCGATCTTATCTATGGTATAATATAATTGCAGGGATACTTATATGCCTTGTGGTCCCCCTGGCTGTATTAGTTGGCCAGACCACCGGAAAAATTGCCGGTACGGTTACGGATGCTGAGACCAATGAACCCCTGCCTGGTGTGAATGTGATATTGGAAGGAACCCAGCAGGGAGCTGCCACCGATGAAGAAGGATTTTATACGATCCTCAATGTCGAACCCGGGAGTTATTCGGTTACGGCTTCCATGATTGGCTATCAACAGATCACCAAGACCGGGGTGGAGGTAACGCTTAATCATACCTCAACCGTGAACTTTCAACTTCAAACAACTGCGATTGCCGGAGAGGCAATCACTGTGGAAGCCGAACGAGAAGTTGTGAAACTGGATATGTCTTCCAGCAGTGTCAGCACGACTCCGGAAGAAATTGAAGGCACGCCTACCGTCACTAATGTTGGTGAGATGATTAATTTGCAGGCAGGGATCGATGGGATGTCAGTGCGCGGCGGAAGCGCCGACGAAACGGCTTTTATGTTAGATGGATTAATGGTGGTTGATAACCGGGCGAGCGAACCCCTCTCCAACCTGGTCAATTTAAGTGCGGTTCAGAGCCTGGAAGTGATTAAAGGCGGATTTAATGCGGAATATGGTA
>DATFLS010000140.1:0-4261 GCA_035267465.1 bacterium | reverse complement strand
GCAAGGAGATGAAACAGCAACACCCCTACCTGTACTGGGACTACGGGCATTGCCGGGATCGGTATGATCAGGCAGTCCGCCTGGGCCGGTGGAAGGGGATCCGGGAGGGGCGGGGGGATCCGATACAGCTGTACGATCTGCGCACAGATCCCGGAGAGAAACATGACCTGGCAAACCAACGTCCTGAAATCGTCCAAAAAATTGATACCATTATGGAGGAGGCCGTCATTCCCAGCGACCGGTATCCCATAGGCGAAGTATACGAAGGAGAGCCCATCTGGCAGAAGAATTAACCTGCCCAGGTTAGTTGCCCGGGATATTGGAAACGATTCTGCCAAAGAGAACAGGGAAGAATCTATGGTATTTCATTTGAAACCCGGAAGATCAATGGAAAACCTGCCGAAAGTTTTTCCGAGCACACATGCAACTCGTATTAAATTGAAGGAGTGAGTATGTCCCTTACACGACGACAGTTCCTGAAACACCTCAGTTTTTCTTTGATGGCATTGCCAGTGTTGGGGTACGGCAGGAAACGAGTCTCCGGGAGACCCAATATCATTTTCATCATGATCGACGATTTGGGGTACGGGGATATCGGATGTTACGGCAGTGAAACGAACCAGACGCCGAACATCGACCGGCTGGCACAGGAGGGCATGATGTTGACCGACTATCACACCAACGGTCCCATGTGTTCGCCCACCCGGGCCGCTTTTCTGACCGGGAAATATCAACACCGGTTTGGGAAAAAGTTCGAGGGAGCCCTCTCCGGGACAAGCGATTATAATGACGGATTGCCTCTGGATGCCTATACCATTGCAGAAGCACTGCGTAACGCCGGCTATGCCACCGGGATGTATGGAAAATGGCACCTGGGCTATCAACCGCCTTTTCTTCCGAACCGGCAGGGGTTTGATGAATTCATCGGGCTGGTGGCCGGCGACGGCGATCACCACACCCATATCGATCGCTGGGGCCGGAAAGACTGGTGGCACAATGCCAGGCTCAATATGGAGAAGGGCTACAGCGAAGACTTAATTACCGGGCACAGTATCGAATTTATCGAAGCCCATAGAAACACTCCCTTCTTCCTGTACGTGTCCCATCTGTCCATCCACTTCCCCTGGCAGGGACCTGATGATCCGCCGCACCGGGAAGCGGGGAAGGTCTATACGGATGATAAATGGGGTATTATACCGAATCCCGATGATGTCAGTCCCCATGTGCAAGCTATGATAGAGGCTGTGGATGAAGGCGTGGGGAGGATCATCGAAACTCTGCGGCATCTAGGTCTGGCGGAGAACACGCTGGTCATTTTCACCTCCGACAACGGGGGATACAGGCATTACGGCGATACCCATTTTAACATTTCCGACAACGGGCCGCTCCGGGGACAGAAGACAGAGGTCTACGAAGGCGGTCACCGGGTACCGTTTATTGCCTGGTGGCCCGGAACCATCGAACCGGGATCCGTTTCTGATGAACTGGTGATGACCATGGATATGTATCCCACCTTTCTGGAACTGGCCGGGTCGGAGCGACCATCAGACCTGCAACTTGATGGGACCAGTATTGCCTCTCATTTGCTAGAGAGAGCACGCATTCCGGACCGGGCAGTGTGCTGGAAAATCGGTGATCACAGGGCAGTCCGGCAGGGACAGTGGAAGCTTTGCCTGATAGGAGACAATAACCCGGAACTGTACAATGTATCTGATGATATCGGGGAAACAGTAAACCTGGTAGGGGAGAACCTCGAACTGGTTCGACGGTTAACAGCTGCCTATACCGAATGGGAGAACGCAGTGACTGCAAATTATGATAGTGAGTAGATATCGCACTTATGCATAAAGATGAACAAGCGGGACTTCAGGAAAATTTTACAAAGGAGTAGGACATGGCTTCCGATATGAATCGACGGACCTTTCTCAGCCTTCTGGGTACGGGAGGGGCTCTGAGTGTTGCGCAGCTGTTATCTCCTGGGTTTCCGATGGGGTTGTCAGGAAATGTAGCAACTGCACAGAATTCCCGGCGAGATACCAACCTTCCGAATATAATCCTGATCATGACAGATGATCAGGGATACGCGGATGTTGGCTGTTACGGGGCAGAGGGATTCCGGACTCCACATCTGGACCGGATGGCTGCAGAAGGTATGCGCTTTACGGATTTCTATGTGGGATCCTCAGTCTGCTCTCCGTCACGGGCAGCACTGATGACAGGGTGTTATCCGCAGCGGGTCGGTTTGCCGGCCGTGCTCCATCCGTGGTCGGAAATTGGACTCAGCAGTGAAGAAACCACCATCGCAGAGATACTGAAATCGAAAGGATATGCGACAGCGTGTTACGGCAAGTGGCATTTGGGCCATCATCCGGAGTTTCTTCCTCTTCGGCATGGTTTCGATGAATACTTCGGATTACCTTATTCGAACGACATGTGGCCGAAGCATCCCACAAAACCGAATTATTTCCCGGATCTTCCACTGATCCAGGGAGAAGAAATACTGGAGTATAATCCGGATCAGAGCAAGCTGACCACCTGGTATACTGAGCGAACCATTGATTTTATCGAACAGAATACGGATCAACCGTTCTTCATATATCTTGCCCATACCATGCCGCACGTTCCTCTGTTTGTGTCGGATAAATTCAGAGGGAACTCCCAACAGGGATTATATGGGGACGTGGTGATGGAGATCGACTGGTCGGTCGGACAGATCTTTAACACACTGCAGCAACATGGACTCGATGAAAATACCCTCGTGATTTTTATTTCGGATAACGGCCCCTGGCTGGCCTATGGAACACATGCCGGGTCCGCAGATCCCTTACGGGAGGGGAAGACCACCACATTCGATGGAGGGCAACGAGTCCCCTGTCTCATGCGCTGGCCGGGAAAAATTCCTTCTGGTACGATATGCCGGGAAATTACGACGGCGATGGATATTCTGCCCACCATTGCTGCAGTAGTAGATGCGGAGTTACCGCCGCACCGCATTGACGGGAAAAATATCTGGCCGCTCATGGCCGGTCTGTCCCGGGTCACCTCCCCTCATGATGCATTTTATTACTATAATGTCTGGAAGCTGGAAGCGGTCCGGAGCGGGAAGTGGAAGTTGCATCTCCCGCACCGGTATTTTGGATTCAAAGAAGGAAGCACCAACGGATATCCGGGCGAAAGTGAATGGAAACGCATTGATCTGGCGCTCTTTGATCTGGAACAGGACCCCGGAGAAACCCATGATGTCGCACCGGATCACCCGGAAGTGGTAAAAAAACTCCTCTTGCTGGCCGAATCCATGCGCGAAGATCTGGGTGATGCCGAGAAGAAGGTGGTGCCGGGAAAAGATTTCTTTGAAGCACGCACTTTCTACCGGGTACCGGGGATAGGCTTACGGGAGCCCGGAACACTGTAAATAATTCTATACACTTGGTTCGATTAGGGGAAATACGCATTGCCTGCGCTTTGAATGACAGTGCATGGGCTGAAGAAATTCGAACGGAATACATCAACGACAGGAAGTTCATCTATTTACCATAGTTAGAACAGAACATCCTCCAATATGAAAACAACAGAGACAAATACGCGACATTCCGGGAATTTGCACCCACACTCATAGAAGAAACCTTTTCTGCAATCGATACTGCAAAACTTGAATTATAATCATACTCTTATCTATTTTCCTATCGAACCTGTTGTCCAAACAGACTGAAATTGTTCCGGGCAACCTGCTGCAAAATCCTATGAATATTCCTTATAACACAAGGATTCAATGTAATGAAACGGATTCTCTGATGATGGGCAATTGCAGCATACGTAAAATACTGTGGGGAACGATTGTAATACTCACCTTTTGGGCGATGAGTCCCTTCTCTCATACCACATTTGCCCAGCGGATGCCGTCCTACCTCCGCGATAATATCCGGGTACTTCTGGACACACTCCCGCCCGTACCTCATGATATCGGAGACCGGGAATTATTATACCAGTATTCAGTAGGTGATTTAAGCGCCCTCTCCGGGAAAGATGTGACCTGGGTCATCCGGGAGCTGGCGAAACGGGGAGTGGGAGTTATTACCTTCTGGACCACAGGTGACGCCTTTGAATCCCGGATAGAAGAAGGTATTCGCATCGCCCGGATTCAGGAAAAGCTGGGATTACGTGTGGTGGCGGATGCCACCCGGCTTCTGTATGGATTTTATGACGGGACTCCGGCAACCGCCCATATCGATGAAAACGGAAATGCATTTTCGACAGCTCCTTT
>DATFLS010000139.1:0-18405 GCA_035267465.1 bacterium | reverse complement strand
GGTGACGGGAGCGGTTATGGCGAATAACAAAACGCAGGTTGCAGTCCTCGGAGGCGGACCCGGTGGTTACGGGGCAGCATTTCGTGCGGCGGATTTGGGGCTGGAAGTCGCGCTCATCGACCCGGCAGTGAATCCGGGGGGAGTGTGCCTCTACAGGGGATGTATTCCATCGAAAGCTTTGTTGCATGTATCAAAGCTGATATCGGAGGCGAGGGAGGCCAGCGAATGGGGTATCACCTTTAAGGAGCCGGAGATCGATCTGGAGCAACTGCGTTCATGGAAAGAGAGCGTGGTGGACAAATTAACCGGTGGATTAGGCCAGATCTCCGGTCGGCGGAATATCACTTATATTCAGGGACGGGGAGAGTTGGTGGACAACAGGAATTTACAGATCAGTACAGAGAACGGAACCGACAACCTTGAGTTCGAACATGCGATACTGGCTGCCGGCTCCCAACCCTTTATTCTTCCGGATCTGGCGCTGGACAGCGAACGGGTGATGGATTCCACAGATGCCCTGGAATTGCCGGATATCCCGGAGAAGTTACTGGTCATCGGCGGCGGATATATCGGTCTGGAACTCGGCCAGGTCTACTACACCCTGGGATCAGAAGTCTCAGTGGTCGAGATGATGCCGAATCTGTTGCCCGGAGCCGATCAGGATCTGGTCAGAATTCTCACCAAGCAGATCCAATCCCAATTCCGGGACGTCATGCTGGAATCGAAAGTTGTGGAGCTGAAGGAACAGAAGAATGGTATAAAGGTCACCATCGAAGAGAAAGGTGGAGAGCAATTTAACAAGATCTATGATAAAGTACTGGTGTCGATCGGAAGAAAGCCGGTCACCGAGGGATTGGGGTTGGAAAATACCCACATCCGAACCAACGAGAACGGCTTTATCCAGGTCAACCTGCAGCGCCAGACCACCGAACCGTCCATCTATGCGGTTGGTGATATTGCCGGTGAGCCGATGCTCGCTCACAAAGCGACCCATGAGGGCATTGTCGCTGCCGAGACCATTGCCGGTGAGAAAGTGGCCTTTGAACCGTATGCCATTCCGGCGGTAGTGTTCACCGATCCGGAGGTTGCCTGGTGTGGACTCACCGAAACCAGGGCGAAAGAGGAGGATATTGAGTACGAGGTGGCAAAATTTCCGTGGGGCGCCTCCGGACGGGCCACAACAATCGGACGGAATGACGGCGTAACCAAATTAGTCATTGATCCTGAATCCGACCGGGTGCTCGGAGTGGGCATCGTGGGAGTCGATGCAGGCGAACTGATTGCCGAGGGCGTGCTGGCAATTGAAATGGCGGCCACTGCGGAAGACCTTGCCCTCACCATCCATCAGCATCCCACCCTTTCCGAAACGATTATGGAAGCCGCGGAAGTGTATTACGGGCAGGCAATCGACCTGTACCGGCCGAAGAAGTAACTCGAATCGCACTGCATTCCGGCATCGGGTCATTACTCTCTGCTTGAAACATGCTGGCTGAACAAATATATTCTGTGATTGTATAAAATTGATATATTGACATAGGAGTTCTTTGACAATTGGGCTGTGCTAGACGGGGAGGTAGCGGTGCCCTGTACCTGCAACCCGCTAGAGCAGGGTCGATTAACCGGATGAGGATTGATGACCTGACTATTTTAAAGTAAGCGGTATTGAAATTGGAGTCCTGCGCAATAGGAAATTACTGAATCCCGTCAGGCCCGGAAGGGAGCAGCGGTAGGTAACGTACTATGTGCCGCAGGGCCACTCCGGTGGAGCTGGCTGCTCTAGAATATTCAGCCACCATCGGTTCGAAGCCGGGTGCACAGCCCATCTTTTCCTACAAGACGGGAGCGCTGACAAACAATGATGGTCTATCAGGTCCTTTCAATCAAATGGCGCCCACAGCAATTCGAAGATGTTATCGGGCAGCAGCACGTAGCAATGACACTCCAAAACTCTATTAAACAGGAGCGATTGGCGCACGCTTATCTGTTCACCGGTCCGCGTGGAGTCGGGAAAACCACCACTGCTCGCATTCTTGCAAAATACCTGAATTGTAAGAATCCCAGAGATTTGAACCCGTGCAACGAATGCAAGAATTGCCAGGAAATTACCGCCGGACGCAGCTTTGATGTGCTGGAAATCGACGGCGCCTCCAACAACGGTGTGGAAAATATCCGGGATCTCCGGGAGGCGGTGAAATATCCTCCCTCGGATGGTGACTACAAAATCTACATCATCGATGAAGTGCATATGCTCTCGAACAGCGCGTTTAACGCCTTGCTCAAGACACTGGAGGAACCACCACCCCATGTGAAGTTCATCTTTGCGACGACGGAGCCGGAGAAGGTGCTTCCCACTATTGTTTCCAGGACACAGCGTTTTGATTTCAAGCGGATTCCGCTGCCGAAAATCCGTGATCTGCTCCGGGAAATTTGTACGGCAGAAGACATCGAAATCAGCACGGGGGCCCTCACGCTGATTGCACGCAAAGCCGATGGCAGCATGCGGGATGCGGAAAGTCTCCTGGATCAGGTGATTTCATTCTCCGGACAGACCATCGATGACGAGAGCGTGGCGATGATTTTGGGCATAGTCGACTATGATCTCTATCTCCGGTTGAGTGACATCTTGCAGCAGCACGATGTGCAGGGAGTATTGGATCTCCTGGCGGAAATCATCGAATCCGGGTATGATTTGGGCGAGTTTCTGAACGGACTGGCTGATTTCTGGCGAAACCTGCTGATCATAAATTCAATGGATACCAGCGACGAAGGTCTGCTTGACGTCCCCGAGAGTTTCCGGGAGGAATTTACGTCAGCAGCGGCAACGTATGATGAACGCGATTTGCTCAGGTTACTTAACTTGACGCTTGCCGAGCAGCAGCAGTTCAGGAATGTGCGGAATCAGCGCATTTATCTCGAAAACTTCCTGCTGAAACTGGTGCACTTCGATGAGTCGGCCCAGCTGGATGAGTTGCTGCAAAACCTGCAAAGTGGCGGGATGGTCTCCCAGAGTGCCAATCCTGATTCGCCTTCCAGGGGAGCGCGCTCATCGCAATCTCCCGCCGAAAAAAAACCACGCAGAAATATCGGCCAAAAAAAAACTCGGTTTAAGTCAGCCGATACTGCGGAAACCCGGCGGTCATCACCGGAATCCAAAACCACAGATCCCGGGGAGCAACAAGAGGAAAGCACATCACACGAACAGGGGGAACCACAGCAACCGGATCTACAGACATTTCAAGCGAAATGGGAACCATTCACTGAATTTGTGAAGGAGGAAAAGGGCTTACTCGGCCAGTTTCTCAATGAGTGTGAACCGGTCAAAGTGCAGGGCAAAGTGCTGGAAGTTTTATTTGATAATGCGTTTGCATTTCATATGAAAAATGTTGAACAGAAGTCTGCTGAGTTAGAAAGACTCATCCGGCAATTTTTTCAGGTGCCGGTCCGGTTGAAATGCCGCGCAGGTGATACCGGCCGAACAGATGAGAACGAAGCACATGATATCATTGATGATCCGATAACACAGGCCATCATTAAAAATTTCGACGGTGAAATCATTCAATAAATGGGAGGAGATGATAGTTATGGTGAAAGGTGGCATGGGCAATCTGATGAAACAGGCGCAGAAGGTACAGCAGAAAATTGCGGAAGCGCAGGAACAGTTGGGCGAAGTCAAGGTGGAAGGTACGGCAGGCGGCGGGATGGTTATGGCCACGGCGAACGGGAAACAGGAAATTCTGGCAGTGAGAATTGAACCGGAAGTGCTGGAAGATGATCCGGAGATTCTGGAGGATCTGATCGTTGCCGCTGTCAATCAGGCGCTCACCAAGGCCAGCGAAGCGGCCCAGGAAAAAATGAATGAAGCAACCGGGGGACTGCTCGGTAATTTGCCCCAGGGTTTGAACTTCCCGGGAATGTAAAATGATGCAGGGAATTCCGGATACACTACAGCATCTCATTGAGGAGTTAACCAGATTTCCGGGTATTGGGCAAAAAACGGCCCAGCGTCTGGCCTTTCATATTCTCCGAATTGAGCGCGATGAAGCTCTATCGCTGGCTCAGGCCATCATAAATGCCAAAGAGAAAATTACACATTGCAGCCGGTGCTATAATATATCTGAAGAGGATCCCTGCCACATCTGTGCGAATCCTAAACGCGATCAGTCTATCCTTTGTGTGGTGGAAGATGCCATGGATGTTATAGCACTCGAGAAAACAAGTGAATACCATGGATTGTACCATGTGCTGGGAGGACTGCTTTCCCCCCTGGATGGCGTCGGACCGGATGATCTGAATATTGACGGACTCCCCCAGAGACTGGAACATGCCGAGGAGGTCATTCTGGCGATCAACCCCAGTGTGGAAGGTGAAACCACCACCCATTATCTCACCAAGCTGCTGAAGGCGGAGAATGTCAGGGTCTCCCGGCTTGCAAGAGGCATACCTGTGGGCAGTGATATGGAATATATTGATGAAGCCACCCTGTCACGGGCGCTGGAAGGCAGAGTGAACGTGTAATGGATAAAGGTGCCACACTCAAAAGAAAGTGGATCGAGCAACTGCCCAACCAGCTAACCATACTTCGGATTATTCTAACCCCGGTGTTTCTTCTCTGCCTGTTTTCCGAGGGATTTGTCCCCAAAGTACTGGCCGCAGCAATTTTCCTGGTTGCGTCTGCAACGGATGCATACGACGGCTATATCGCCCGGAAATATCAGGTGGTGTCAAGCTGGGGTAAATTCCTGGATCCGCTTGCTGACAAAATCCTGGTACTTTCAGCGTTTGCCGGTATTTGGTATATGGGATTGTTTCCACTCTGGATGCTCCTCCTTATCGTCCTGAGAGACGTGTCCATCACCGGTTTGCGAATGTTTATGCGATCCAGACAAACCTCTCTGGAAACCAGTTACTTTGCCAAATCAAAAACCGCAGTGCAAATGGTGGCAATCTATCTGATTCTGACATTTTTTATCGTTCGAGAGTGGAGTGTCTTTTCCGGCGTGCATGGGCAATTGCTCTCGATCGAAGCGCATGGCGGGATCTGGATTCTCATCTTATTGGTGACCCTCCTGACTGTCGCCTCCGGATTGCATTATTTTTATGTAAACAGGTCAACGATTCGCCGGTTATTACTTTCTGATTCATAGATGAGCGAAACCTCCCTGAGAAATACCAAGACACGTTTTCAGTTACTTCTGGCGACAGTTGGCGGCATCGGATTCATACCACATGCGCCGGGAACAATCGGAAGCGCGGTTGCCCTCGTCATTCTCTGGTTTGTAGCCACTTTGCCCCTTCTGGTTGAAGTAGTGCTGTTTCTCGGACTATTTTTTCTGGGAGTGTGGGCGAGCGGATCGGTCGAAGATGATTCGGTTGATCGGGATCCGGGGTACATTATCATTGATGAATTCATGGGGATGTGGATGGCTGTGTTCTTCATCCCAACCTCCACGGCGGGTTTCTTGTTCGCCTTTCTTTTCTTTCGTATATTTGACATAGTAAAACCGGCACCAATTGATCGACTTCAGCAGCTGAAGGGAGGTTGGGGAATCATGCTGGACGATATACTGGCCGGTCTCTTCGCAGGGATTATCGTACTCATCGGGACCTTCATACTATGAAAATAGCCTTACTCACCATCGGCGATGAACTGCTGTCGGGGGTTACGGTCAACACGAATGCTGCCTGGCTGGGGAATCAATTGATGGAACACGGATTCCCGGTCGATGAGTGTGTGACGGTGGGAGACGAGACATCCCGGATACGCAGATCACTAAAGTATCTCTGGGAATCGCACGAGTTAGTAATTGTCACCGGCGGACTGGGTCCGACCCGGGATGATGTGACCCCCCGGGCGGTTGCGGAATTTTTTCACAGCAAACTGGTTTTTCACGAGCCCACGTTCGACAGTCTGAAACAGAGGCTCACCAGCAGAGGAATTGAAATAACCGAACAGCATAAACAGCAATCGATGGTACCGGAAAAAGCAGAAATACTGGCGAACGATTCAGGCACGGCGCCGGTCCTTCATTTCAGGCAAGACGGCAGAGAACTGTTTTGTCTGCCGGGAGTGCCGTACGAAATGAAGCATCTTGTTCAGAGCTTGATTCTCCCGATGTTGGAGCAGAAACAGGCCGTAAAGTATGTCACCCGATTAATCAGGACAGCCGGTGTTCCGGAATCCACCCTCTTCCATCAGGTCGAAGATATCATTCACCACCTTCCTGACGGAACGGTCGCCTTTCTTCCTCATATTTATGGCGTGGATATCCGGCTCATTTTGGATGAGTCCGCTGCACAGAAGTACCAGCTCCCGGCTGTTGTCAAAGATATCAGGGAGCGGTTGGGGAGTGTGGTCTATACCGACCGGGAGGAGACCCTCCCGGCTGTGGTGGGGAATTTACTCCGGGAGCGGGAGTTGACGCTCGCCACGGTCGAATCGTGTACTGGCGGCCTATTGGCAGATGAAATCACTAATATACCGGGCAGCTCGGATTATTTTCTGGAAGGTGTGGTCACCTACAGTAATCCATCAAAAATACAGCGCCTGGGTGTTCCGGAGGAACTCCTTCGCGAACATGGGGCGGTGAGCGAACAAGTGGCGCGGGCGATGACAGAGGGTATTCGGCGATCGAGCGGTGCGGACACGGCACTCGCCACCACAGGGATCGCCGGACCGACCGGCGGAACCTCCACAAAACCGGTGGGCCTGGTGTTTATCGGATATGCAATCGGGGAGACTGTGAACGTCCGTCGATTTGAATTCGGCGGAGATCGGGAACTGAATAAAGCGCGTGCCGTTTACGCCGCCCTGAATTTGTTGCGATTAGAACTAAAAAACACTGATTAACGAGTATCTATGATACGAATATTTTTTGCGGTACCGATTCCCGGGAAGATCAAAGCAACTCTTGCCGGATTCCAGGAAAAAATGCAGAAGTTATCCGGCCCCGTGAAATGGGTGAGGCCAGAGGGGATGCACCTGACGTTGAAGTTTATCGGAGAGGTGGAACCGGATCGGGCAGAACAGTTGTGGACTGCCCTGGACGAACTGAAGTTCCCGGAGCCTTTTGAGGCGACGCTGGATCAGCCAGGCGTGTTTCCGAATCCGCGCCGACCCCGGGTACTCTGGATTGGGTTGAAGAATACCGGGGATCTCTCTGCTGTGGCGTCACGAATTGATGAGCGTCTGCAGCAGGAGGGGGTAGAACCGGAATCACGAACATTTCATCCCCATCTGACACTGGGCCGTGTGAAAGGCAAGGGAATGCCACGACAGGCCATAGAGGATTTTCTGAACCTCGAGGTTCCCGCCCAGTCGATGCAGATGGATTCGGTGGTCTGTTACAAGAGTGAACTGCAGCCGACTGGGGCAGTCTATACCGCTCTGCATACAATAGATTTTGCGAGGTAAAATCAGAGAGAAAGGATAAGCAAACATATGGCAACGGATACCAATAAAGAAAAACAAAAAGCTGTTGAACTTGCTGTTTCACAAATCGACAAGCAATTCGGCAAAGGATCGATTATGCGCCTGGGAGAGGAGGGGGCGCAGGTCAGCATCCCCGCGATATCGACCGGATGTCTGTCCCTGAATGCTGGGCTGGGAGTGGGAGGATTACCCCGGGGCCGGATTTCCGAAATTTATGGACCGGAAGCTTCCGGTAAAACCACCCTGGCGCTTCATGTGGTCGCAGAGGCCCAGAAAACCGGGGGTTATGCAGCCTTCATCGATGCCGAACATGCGCTGGATCCCATCTATGCGAAGAAGTTGGGCGTCGATATCAATAACCTGCTGGTATCTCAGCCTGACAATGGTGAACAGGCGCTGGAAATTACGGAAACACTGGTGCGGTCGGGTGCCATTGACGTGGTGGTGATTGATTCGGTGGCCGCACTGGTCCCCAGGGCAGAGCTGGAAGGGGAGATGGGTGATGCCCATGTGGGCCTCCAGGCTCGTTTGATGTCTCAGGCGCTGCGCAAGCTGGCCGGGAGCGTGAATAAATCCCATACCTCGGTGGTGTTTATCAACCAGGTGCGCGAGAAAATCGGGGTGATGTTCGGCAACCCGGAGACCACCTCCGGAGGACGAGCGCTGAAGTTTTATACAACCGTACGCATCGATATTCGACGGATTGGATCGATTAAAGAAGGACAGGATGTGGTTGGAAACAGGACCCGGGCCAAGATTGTGAAAAACAAGGTTGCCTCTCCGTTTAAGGAAGTGGAATTCGATATCATGTACGGGGAAGGTATTTCCTATGAGGGCGATTTACTGGATCTGGCAGTTGATGCCGATATCGTAGACAAGGCCGGTTCCTGGTACTCCTACGGCGAAGAACGATTAGGGCAGGGCCGGGAAAATTCCAAGCAGTTCCTCAAAGAAAATCCGGATATATGCGAAGAAATTGAAAAAGAGGTGAAAGCATCGCTGGGAATGATTGAGGAAGAAGAGGAAGAGCAGGCGGAGCCCGCGGAGACTGATTCCGAATAATCCTTTTTTTCGCCGAATGAGAGGAGCAGATACTTCAATTGCACGAAAAAGAATGTATGTACCAGTTCTGGATTTCGAGAGGAAAATCACCGGTCAGATGCCCTGACTGATCCGGTCAGGTACACTCAGGTCCTGCGAGTGTTTGAAAAACAGGAAGTAGATACCCAATGTCTCGCCCGATTGACATTTATTATACATATATCGCATATGCCTCAATTTTCTTGTCATGCAGGAGAAAATTTTTCATCATTTCTTCGCGTCCTTTGCGGCCTTTACGTTTTTCGGCACCATGAAAATCACCAAAATAGAGCAGCAGCAGAAAAATAAGCAACGATACTCCGTCTATCTTGATGGAGAATTTGCATTCGGAATCCATCAATCTATCCTGTTGAAAGCCGGTCTCCATACCGGTGAGGAACTCACCCCCGACAACATTGCTGATTTTGAAAAACAGGATGCGCTGTTTCGGGCCAAAGATGCCTCATTTCGTCTGTTGAAATATCGACAACGGAGCGAGGCGGAACTCCGGAAACGGTTGTTGCAGAAAAGCTTCGACGAAGAGATCGTGGAGGCCATCATTACGGAATTGACACAGAAAGACTATCTGAACGATGAGGAATTTGCGCGGCTGTACTCCGAGGACCTGTTGACAAGAAAGCATATCGGCCCATTGCGGATGCGAGCCGAGCTATCAAAAAAACAGGTCCCGGAGGAGATCATCGAGCGGACCATCCAGACCATGTATCAGAAATACGACGAATATGATTTAGCCAGAAAAGCCGCTGAGAAGAAACTCCGAACGCTCACCCGGGTGGATAATGAAACCGCGCACCGGCGCGTGACGAACTATCTCGTCCGGCGTGGCTTTGACTGGGATATCATCGCCGAAGTCGTCGATATCGATCCCACCGAGTAACCATCGTATTCAGGATGCAATGTTGAAATCACTGGAGGAGCCACATATTTACACAACTTGTCCCGATACATCGGGCGATTCTCACGGATGACTCCACGTGATAATATACACATTCTATCCCGTGTGGAGGACTTTTTGTACCTATTCAATTTTCTCAGATACACAACTGCACTAACCATCAGTTTTTAAGTGATCTGTCCCGATCTGTGGTTTAAAAAGTTGTTTCATATATTCATATTGAAAATTGTCTTAAAGAAAGATAAGTTTTTGCAACTTGTGTAAAAAACGAAGGAAGGATACCGAGCGTGGAGCGATTATATATAATTCTTGGTTTGATAATCACGTTTGGGGCGCAGCTGGTATTTGGCCAGGTGCAACCCCCTGAGATCGGAGGAATCCCGGAGGAGCAGGGGTTTTCGATGAGCGGCGGAATCGGGGCGGTCGGGATCAGCGGCCAACTGTATAATTCCATCACTTTGCGCCCGGAATTGAGTGCCGGAAAATTCGGCATCGGTTTGGATTTACCATTGTATTTTAATGCAAACGGCGAGCTTCGCACTGAAGAGTGGAATGACCCGGGCGATATCCTCGATAAGATATACTATATACGATATGGTTTGCCGGATGACAGCCTGTATGTGAGAGCAGGCGCACTTTCCAGTGTCACCCTGGGTTACGGACTGATAGTGCGGGATTATACGAATACCATCGATTATCCGAGTATCCGTCGGGTTGGCGGTCGCTTTCGAATTATGAAAGGCCCGATTGGGCTGGAAGGATTTGTCGCCAATTTCAAGGAGCTTAACGGGCCCGGTTTGGTGGGTGGCCGGCTGACATACAGCGGACTCGGGCCGTTGGTTATCGGTGCCACGGTTGCTAGTGACGTCAATCCCTATCTGGGCCTGCCCGATGAAGATAATGACGGGTACCCGGATCGGGTAGACGACTTTCCCAGAGATAAAGAAGCCGCGGTGGACTCCGACGGTGACGGTATCCCGGACGGCACCGACCTGGATCGGGACGGAGACGGCTGGGCGGATAATCCTGATGCCAGCACCAGATTAGGCGTGATTGAAGGCGCTTTGCCTTTCGAGCTCGATCCGGATGGCGCCCAGGTGAAATCCGAACCATTTAATGTGAAAAACGCCGATGCACCTTCCATCACTGAAGTGGGCCTGGACATCGGGATGCCGATTCCGTTTCTGACCACCGAGTATACGCAATTATTTCTCTATGCCCAATCAGCGATGATGCTGAACGAACAGAGCGCTGTGGCAGCGGTAGATACCAACGGCTGGGGGATCGGCGCACCCGGAATCAGTTTTGACACCCGGTTCCCGTTTAACGTTGGTATGAATATCGGCTTCGAATATCGCGTTTTCAGCAAATATTTTGTGGGCGAATTTTTTGACAGAGCATACGATATCGAACGAGTGAGTTACCGGCGTATTCCGGAGTCAGATTCGCTGCAGGTCATAACCAAAGCGGGCAAACTACTGCCCAATATCACCGGCCGGCTCAAAGGCTACTATGGCAGTCTCTCCTTCAACTTCTTCAACTGGATCACACTGCGGTCGGTCTACCAGGATTACAAGGGTCGGGTACGAGATCGCTCGTTCTACGCTGACGCACAACTCAATACGCAAATTATTCCAAAGATTTCTTCAGCCTATGCCTATTATCGAAAATCCCATATCAGAGGCGATAACCTGTTTTCGGTAAAGGATGAATCAACTATCTGGGGATACCGGATCGGCTATCAGGTAGGTGAAAACGTTCAGCTGCTCCTCGGATATCGGGAAACCTACCTGGACAGAAACGGGAACGGCGCCATTGACAATGGGAACGAAACTATTCGGACCACCAGCGTGGAAACCGCCTTCAATTTTTAACGTACAATGGCTGAAATGGTGGAAAATGAAGAGTAATTAAGGAAGGTTCGACTCAGGTTTTATGATGAAATCATCGGAAATTCGACAGTCATTCATTGACTTTTTTACAGAGCGCGGACATAAGTTTGTCCGCAGCAGCCCGGTGGTCCCGATCGGGGATCCAACGCTTCTGTTCATTAACGCGGGTATGAATCAGTTCAAAGGGATATTTTTAGACCTGGAAGATCCGCCGGAGCCTCCCCGGGTCGCAAACAGCCAGAAGTGTATCCGGGTGAGCGGGAAGCATAATGATCTCGAGGAAGTCGGCAAAGACACCTATCATCACACTTTTTTCGAAATGTTGGGTAACTGGTCGTTCGGAGATTATTACAAGGCGGGGGCGATTGAATACGCCTGGAAACTGCTGACCGATGTCTGGGAACTCCCGAAGGAGCAGTTATACGCCACCGTCCATTACACAGATGAGGAGGCCGAACATCTCTGGCCGGAAGTGACCGATATCTCCGCCGGGAGAGTGCTGCAGTTCGGTGATAAAGATAACTTCTGGGAGATGGGTGAGACCGGCCCCTGCGGACCGTGCTCCGAAATCCATATCGATCGGGGACCGGAGTACTGTGACAAGCAGGAGGTGGAAGACCACACGTGTGCAGTCAATGGCGGCTGCGCCCGGTTTATCGAAATATGGAATCTGGTGTTTATCCAGTTTAACCGGGATGAGCAGGGCGAACTGCATGAACTGCCCAACAAGCATGTTGATACCGGCGCGGGATTCGAGCGCATTGTCGCACTGTTGCAGGACAAGCGATCCAATTATGATACCGATTTATTTATGCCGATTATCCGGCATATAGCGGAACTCAGCGGTGTACAATATGCCAAAGATGGCAGGGGCACACCCCATCGGGTGATCGCCGATCACGTGCGGGCGCTGACGTTTGCCATCGCCGATGGAGCGCTTCCGTCCAATGAGGGACGCGGCTATGTCTTGCGTCGTATTTTGCGGCGGGCTGCCAGATTCGGGCGGCAGCTGGAGATGAAAGAGCCATGTATTTATCTGCTGGTCGATACGGTGGCGGATAAAATGGAAGATGCTTTCCCGGAAGTTCGGGAAAAACAAACCCATGTGGAGAAGGTGATACGGGCCGAAGAGGAGTCATTCAACGAAACCCTGGATCGCGGCCTGGAAATTTTTGCATCTATGGTGGAACAGATGGAGGATCGCGGCGAAACTATTCTTCCCGGCAAAGATGCATTTCAGCTCTACGACACCTATGGCTTCCCGGTGGATTTAACCCGGCTGATGTTAGAAGAACGCGGCTACGATATCGATATGACCGGTTTCAATGAGCGCATGGAAGCCCAGCGTGAGCGAGCCCGAAAGGCAGGTAAATTTGACGGTTCAGCCGAAGAATCCGGCGAGTGGATCGAGGTCACCCAGGGGGAGCATTCCGCGTTCGTCGGGTATACTGAAGATGCGGTCACAACCAGCATCCGGAAATATCGACACAGGAATGACACCATGGAACTCGTACTGGCGAAAACACCGTTCTATGCAGAATCCGGCGGGCAGGTCGGTGATACCGGCTCTATTACAGGCGAGGGTTTTACTTTCCGGGTGACGGATACCCAGAAGGGCCCGGACGGGGAAACTATACTCCACATCGGATCCATGGCGGAAGGCGACTCGCTCGACACTCCGGAAGTTCGGGCGGACATCGATGTGGAGCGTCGCCGGAGAACCATGCGGAACCATACCGCCACCCATTTACTGCACCGGGCTCTGAAGAGTGTAACGGGAGAGCACGTCAATCAGGCCGGATCGCTGGTGCACCCCGATTATCTCCGTTTTGATTTCACGCACTACGAAAAATTAACGCCGGCCCAGATCCGGGAGATCGAGCATCTGGTGAATTCGAAGATCCTGAATAACATTGACCTGGACGCGCATGTCACCTCTTTTGACGAGGCCAAAGAAGAAGGCGCAGTAGCATTGTTTGGTGAAAAATACGGTGAACACGTCCGGGTGGTGGAAGTGGAAGGTTATTCCAAGGAGCTGTGTGGTGGTACTCACGTGAATCGAACCGGGGATATCGGGATGTTCAAAATCATTTCCGAATCTTCCATCTCCTCGGGGATTCGCCGGATTGTCGCTATCACCGGCGATGCGGTGGAAGAGCAGCTGCGCAAGCAGGATGAAATTCTGGAAGAAGCGCGCCGGTTGCTCAACTGCGCTCCGGATGAGCTGCCCGGTCGCATTGCTTCTTTGCAGAAATCCACGAAAGACATGGAAAAAGAGCTGGCAAGCCTCCGGGAAAGCCAGCGCGCCGAGAATGTGGATGATATTCTTGCGGAAGCCTTCCGGGTGGATGGGTATGAGGTTGTCGCAAAAAAATTGCAGGTCCAGGACAGGGAGGGACTCGAGAATTACGGAGATCTACTCCGAAATAAATTGCAATCCTCCAATCACGGCGGCATTGGTGTACTTGGCGCCATTGTGGATGGCAAGCCAAGGGTTGTCTGCGTGGTCACGGACAATCTCATTCAAAAAGGTGTGCAAGCCGGGGCCATCGTCAGTAAAATCGGGAAGGCCCTTGGCGGCGGAGGCGGCGGGCGATCACACCAGGCCACTGCCGGGGGCAAGGACTCCGGCAAACTGGATCAGGTCCTGCAAAGCATCCGGGAGTACTTGCCTGAGATAGAGCAGTAAAACCACAAACAAACTCGATACAAATCTCTGGGAAATTAGCATGCAAACACCGTTATTGAACGAAAGCAGCGTACCAGGAAAAATGGGATGCCAGCTGCCGGAGTATGACGTACCGGAGCAGGAACTCTCCGATTTAATTCCGGAAGAGTTCTTACGAGAATCCCCGCCAAACCTGCCTGAACTGAGCGAACCGGAAATCGTCCGGCATTTTGTGAATCTGTCCGCGAAGAATCATCATGTGGATAAAAACCTCTATCCTCTGGGAAGCTGTACCATGAAGTATAATCCCAAGGTGAATGATGCGATTGCCGGCTTTTCGGGATTTGCGGAACTGCACCCGGAACAGCCCGCAAACACGGTGCAGGGCGCCCTGCAGCTCTATTATGAACTGGAACAGATGCTGTGCGCAATCACCGGGATGGATAAGTTCACCCTCCAGCCGGCTGCGGGGTCACACGGCGAGCTCACCGGCGTGATGATCATGCGAAAATATCATCAAAAGCAGGGGAACGCCAACCGGCGATATATCATTATTCCGGATTCCGCCCACGGAACCAATCCGGCCAGCGTGGCCATGGGCGGCTTCGAAACACTGGAAGTCCAGTCCAGTGACCGGGGGATTGTCGACCTGGAGGACCTGAAATCTCTGGTCACAGAGGAAGTGGCCGGCATGATGCTGACAAATCCCAACACCCTGGGATTGTTCGAGGAGGACATCTCCGAAATCACCGAACTCTTCCACAGCGTGGATGCACTCATGTACATGGACGGCGCGAACATGAACGCGCTGTTGGGTATCGCCCGCCCGGCGGAAATGGGTTTCGATATCACGCACCTGAATTTGCATAAGACCTTTTCCACACCACACGGTGGTGGCGGACCGGGGTCCGGTCCTATCGGCGTCACCAAACGGCTGGAACCCTTCCTGCCCGTGCCTCTCATTCAGTATAATGCCCAGAGCGACCAGTATGAATTCGACTGGGAACGGCCGGATTCCATTGGAAAAATCCATGCGTTCTACGGCAATTTCGGGATGATGGTACGGGCGTATACCTACATCAGAATGCTCGGTGCGGAAGGATTGAAATCGCTGGCCGAAAATGCCATTATCAATGCCAATTATCTGCGGGAAAATCTGCGGGATATTTTCGAGTTGCCCCACGATCAGCGATGCATGCACGAATTCGTGTTGTCCGGATCCAGGCAGAAAGCGAACGGCGTACCGACGCTGGAGATTGCCAAACGACTGCTGGATTTCGATTTCCATGCTCCCACAATCTACTTCCCATTGATTGTGAGAGAGGCGCTGATGATCGAACCCACCGAGTCGGAATCCCGGGCAACGCTGGACCGATTCATCGAGGTGATGCATCAGATTAATACGGAAATCGATGAGAATCCCGACCTGGTGAAGGAAGCCCCGCATACCACGCCGGTCACACGGATTGACGAAGTGAAAGCCAACCGCGAATTAAACCTCCGCTGGGACGAGATTTCGGAGAGGAAGTAACCTGTCCGATTCAGACCCACCTGAATTACCTATAAATGTTTCCAGACTCGTCCAGAGATCATACCACTCTGTACCGGATTATTCACAACGTATTGTCTCCAGCCGATCTGTGCGAAGGGTCCTCTCTGTGAACACCGGATAATTTCAAAAAAATCTGCTGATCTGTACGCTATGAATTATTTAGTACTTGCAACTGAGGAGCGGATCATTCAAATTCAATGAGAACTGACTGGTCAGTTCTGAAAGGTGTCCAGTGGAGATTATACGCAATTTCGTTCACCGCTTCCCGAAGTCCATCGTAATCATCACGCTTGCCATAACCGGGTTCCTGGGATTTCACGCCTTTGATATCACCATCAACACCGATTTGAAGCACATGTTTCCCGAAGACGATCCGGCGGTGGAAACATTTGACAGAATCAGCGAAAAGTACGGGGGAGCGGAATATATCGTTTTCGTGCTGGGTGATGACAATATGCTCGATGTCCGATCCCTCAGGCTGATTGATTCCCTGACGACGGCACTTGAGAAAATTGCAGGTGTTACAAAAGTCCGGAGTATCACCAACATCGAGGAAATACGTGGGGAAGGATTCACCATTGAAGTCGGCCGGTTGGTGCCCGAACTCCCGAATACGGAGGAGGAAGCACAGGCAGTGCGGCAGAAAATTCAAAGCAGCTCCCGATACATCGGTACTATGATTTCCGATGATTTCCGCTATGCGAACATTCTCGTTCAATTGGGTCCCCAGGCAGATCAGAAACATGTGGTAGGTGAACTCGAGCGGATTCGGTCTGAGACAATTATTCCCGGGGAGAGCTACTTAACCGGCAGCCCGGTGCTTACCGAAGAAATTGCTGAAAGCATGAAAGGGGATATTGTACGGCTGTTACCCTTTGTTACCCTGGTGGTGATGGCGATTTTATTCTGGGGGTTTCGGAGTAAGCGGGGGGTCGGGCTTCCCATTATCATTGTTTTTATCAGTCTGATTTGTACCATCGGATTTTCCGCCTGGCTGGACCAGCCGCTTTCTATAGTAAGTACAGCATTGCCGGTGCTGCTGGTGAGCGTCGGCAGCGCGTATGCGATTCATCTGCTGGCACGGTTTTACGAAGATCAGTACCATGGATTGGACAAGAAACAGGCGGTTTCCGAAAGCATCTTGAATGTCGGGATCGCCATTGTGATGGCAGGGTTCACGACGATCGCGGGGTTCTCATCCCTGGGGTTCTCCCAGCTGCCAATTATCAAAGATTTTGGTCTGCTGACGGCTTCCGGGATCCTGATCGCTCTGATTGTCTCTGTTACCTTCCTCCCGGCAGCGCTGCTCCTTCTGAAAGCTCCGGATCAGTTCAAAGCGGCAGAGGAGCGGCGATGGCTCGATTTTTTCTTTGATACGATTACTGCGATTGTGAAGAAGTATCATCTGGCGGTTATTATTGTGACAGGGGTAGTAATCGGGCTGTCTCTATGGGTGATTCCCGACATTCAACCGGAAACAAACTACATCACCTTTTTCCCCCGTAACAGTAATGTGCGCCAGGCGCATAACCTGGTGAACGAAGAGTTCGGGGGCGCCAGTTCGCTGGAAATCGTTATTGATACCGGCGAGACCAACGGTATCGAGGATCCGCAATTTCTGCAAACCGTGCAGCATTTGCAGGAAGATCTCGCTACAATTGAGTTGCTGTCGCATCCATTGTCAGTGGTGGATCTCCTGCAGGAAGAAAACAAAGCCTTACACGGTGATGACCCGCAGTATGATCGACTGCCGGAGTCCGGAATTGCCCAATACCTCCTGCTGCTGGAATCTGATGACGACCCCATTTTGGACGATTTTATTGATTTTGAGCATCGCGAACTGAGAATCCGGGTGATGAATGCCAGTACGGAGAGCCGGGTCACGAAACAGATAGTTCACGACGTGAATCAACTGGTGGCAAAATATTTCGGCAATACAGAGAATAATATTACGATCACGGGTGTGCCGGTTCTGGGCGAAAAATTGATGGATATGATTTTGGCCAGTCAGATTCGCAGTCTCATTTCCGCTGTGTTGTTCGCCTTCGTGATTACAAGTGTACTGCTGCGATCCCTGCGACGGGGTCTGTTCTGTAGTATTCCCATCGCGGTGACAGTCCTGGCGAACTTTGGCATCATGGGGTGGAGCGCTGTACCGCTGGATGTGGCCACCAGTATGATCGCCAGTGTTGCCGTCGGCATCGGAATCGATTACAGCATTCATTTCTACACACGTTATCAGGAAGAGTTCGGGAAGAATGGTGATATCAGATACGCGCTCGAGCGGGCAATTCACACAGTAGGGCGGGCGAATTATTTTAATGCGTTTGCAGTCATCGCTGGTTTTCTGGTTCTCCTGTTCTCCACGTTCCCGCCGTTACGAATGTTCGGGTTGCTCTCGTCCATCACTATGTTCGTTGCTTTTCTGGGAGCGATGCTGCTTTTGCCTTCGCTGGTGCTCGTCTCGTATAAGTTCCGTCAGCGTGGTTTCGTTGATAAATCAAATTGAAACTGAGGGAGTACGGTTATGATGAAGAAAATACTGCGTAACGCTCTGATGGTCGGATGCGTCTGCCTGGTGTTTGCGGGAGGCGCTCTGTCGCAGGATCTGACTGCTCAACAGGTGCTGGAGAAGGTAGCGGATGCCATCGAAGCGCAGACTGCGGAGATTCACCTGCAGATGGAGATTTACAATGCTGCAGGCAGCAAGCGGGAGCGGTCTCTGGTGGCCTATGCCCGAGAAGCGGGTGATCTGTCGCAATCGTTCATTCGGTTCACCGGACCTCCCGATATCGAAGGGACCTCCTTTCTCTCTCTGGAACAGCAGAATGGTGATGAGGAAATGTACCTGTTTTTGCCAGTCGTGGG
>DATFLS010000138.1:0-11157 GCA_035267465.1 bacterium | reverse complement strand
CCCGGCGACAGCGACCGGACTGTTTGCATCGCAAATGAGGAGCACGTCTTCACTGAGCTCCCGTTCCTTCCCGTCAAGGGTGGTGAACAGTTCCCCTTCTCTGGCCGATCGTACTTCAATGGTGTGTTCAGCTACTTCATCCAGGTCGAATGTATGCAGCGGATGGCCGGTCTCCATGAGCACATAATTGGAAATATCCACGACATTATTAATGGGGCGAAGACCTACTGCTGCTAACCGCTGCTGCAGCCACAACGGCGATGGTTCTATAGAGACATTTCTGATAATCCGTGCAGCATACCGCGGACATTTCTCCGGTTCGTGAATGCGAATTTTCGCAATTGAGTCAATCGATTCCGTGCTTTCTTTAATAGCGATCTCCGGCCTTCGCAGGTCGGTTTTATATATTGCGCCCACTTCTCGGGCGATGCCAAGATGACTCATACAATCCGGACGGTTCGGAGTGATTTCAATATCCAGGCCAGACCAATACTGCTCTAAATACTTCCAGAACGGCTGCCCCACAGTTGCATCATCCCGTAATACCATAATGCCAGCGTGAGAATCGCTCAAACCCAGCTCACGTTCCGAGGCAATCATCCCATGGGAATCCACTCCTCGCAATGTCATCGATCCAATAGTGTTTCCGTCAGGTAAGGTTGTTCCCGGATGAATGACCGGGACTCTCTGATCAGGTGCCACATTCGGAGCGCCGCATAGAATCTGTCGGGATTCATCTGCGCTCACCTTCACCTGGCATACCTGTAATTTATCCGCATCCGGGTGAGGATCAACATGCGTCACCTGACCCACTGTGACAGTCTCGAAAAAATCGCTCTTCTCTATCAGGAGTATCGATTCAAGGCTGGTCATCGTCAGCCGATTCGCTAATTCGTCAATCGATGCATCGAAATCAACGTATTCATGCAGCCAATCAAGATTAATTCGCATAAGTGACTCGCGCTCTGTTTAATTCTAGATCGCTTACAAGCTAGGAAGCACACCACCGGTGTGACGAACCAGGAAATAGTCATAGATCGATTGAACGAGAAAGGCCGTTAAAATTGCCTCAGAAATCTCAGATCGCTGTCATAAAACAAGCGGATATCATTGATGCCGTATTTGTTCATTGCAATCCGATCCACCCCCATTCCGAAGGCAAATCCGGTATATTTTTCGGCATCGTAGCCAACATGTTCGTATAAATTCGGATCAACCATGCCAGCGCCCAGAATTTCCACCCATCCCTGGTATTTGCAGACCCGGCATCCGCTGCCGCCACAGATGACACAAGACACATCTACCTCGGTGCTTGGCTCTGTGAACGGAAAAAAGCTGGGACGAAAACGGATCTGAGCAGCGGAACCGAAGAAGCGATGGGCAAATTCTTCCACCGTCCCTTTTAGATCGGCGAAGGATACACCCTCATCCACATACAGCCCTTCCACCTGGCTGAACAGGCAATAGCTCCGGGCGCTGATGGCTTCATGGCGATACACCCGGCCCGGCACGATAATGCGTACCGGTGGCGGATATTGTTCCATGACCCGAATTTGGACCGGTGAAGTGTGGGTGCGTAACACGATATCATCATCGATATAGAAGGTATCCTGCATGTCACGCGCCGGATGATCTCTGGGAATATTTAACGCTTCAAAATTATAGTAATCCGTTTCAACCTCCGGGCCTTCCACGGTGACAAATCCCATGGAATTGAAAATATCCTGCATTTCCTGCAATGTCAGGATCAATGGATGGTCGTGTCCCACATAATGTTTCTTGCCCGGGAGCGTAACATCGAGATCACTCTCTTTTCGCTTTGATGCGTCCTCCGCTTCCTGCTTCGATTCCTGCAACGTATCGGTAATGTAGCTCTTCAGCTCGTTCAGCGCTTTCCCGATCTTTGGACGCTTATCCGGCTCCGCCTCTCCGATGAGAGAGAACAGTTCCTGCACCTTCCCCTTCCGACCAAGATATTTGATACGCAGCTCTTCCAGCGCATCCAGATCGCTGTTGGCTGATTGCAGTGCGTCTGAAAATTCCTTCCGGATTTCCTGAATATCGTCAAACAGGGCCATTGACGCTATTTCACTTTGTTCAGAACGGCTTCAAATCCATCCGGATCCCGGACAGCCATATCAGCCAGTATTTTCCGGTTCAGATCGATGTTCGCTTCTTTCAATCCATGCATAAACGTCGAATAGGTTAAACCGTGTTGTCTGGCTGCGGCGTTAATCCTGGTGATCCAGAGTTTCCTGAACTCTCGTTTGCGCCGACGGCGATCCCGATAACTATACTGTAGTGCCCTATCTACCGCATCTTTTGCGGTGCGATAGAGCCGGGACCGGGCGCCATAGTACCCTTTGGCCTGTTTTAATATCTTTTTACGACGTCGTCGTCTCTGTACTGCGTTTTTCGCACGCGGCATTGCATTGAACCTCTGTTATTGAATCATTCGCTTCACACGTTTTTCATCGGTCTTATCAACCAACTTCGATCGTCGTAACCGGCGTTTCTGATCAGACGACTTATGGGAAAGTAAGTGGCCGGCGTAGGCGCTGTGGCGCTTGACTTTCCCCTTCGCCGTCTTTTTAAATCGTTTTTTGGCTCCTCGGTTACTTTTCATTTTCGGCATAGCACGTCACCTCAATCATTTATGAATTAAATACATTACCATTTGACGACCTTCCATGTCCGGTGCCCGATCCATCTCCGCTAAATCTTCCGTTTCTTCAACGACCCGATCCAGCAATTCTTCCCCGAATTCTTTATAATCCATTTCCCGCCCACGAAAAAATACGGTGACTTTGATTTTGTGCCCGTTCTCCAGGAACTTGCGGATATGTCCCACCTTTGTTTGAAAGTCATGTTCTTCTATCTGAGGACGAAATCGGACTTCCTTGACCTCAATGGTATGCTGTTTCTTCTTGGCTTCTTTTTCTTTTTTCTTCTGTTCATAAAGATACTTACCGTAATCCATGATCTTTACGACTGGTGGATCAGCCTGGGGAGCCACCTCCACCAGATCCAAACCCCGGTCTTCAGCTCTCCGCAGAGCTTCATCGATGTCCACAATACCAATTTGCTCGCTGTCGTTATCAACGAGCCGGACATGGTTTACTCTGATTTGATCATTTACGCGTAATTCGTCCTTCAAACTAATTCGTCCTCCTTCATTACCTGCGTTCGAGTTAATTTTCGTTCAATTTCGTCACGCAATTTGTGGATGAGTTGTTCAATCGAAATCTCGCCATGATCCCCGACTGTATGCTCCCGGAGAGCCACTGTTCCGTTCTGCACTTCCCGCTCGCCGACGATACCCATGTACGGAATTTTTTGGAGCTCGGCCTCACGAATCTTTGCTCCGATAGTTTCACTGCGGTCATCGAGCACAACCCGAATTCGCGCTGAGTGCAGGGTCGCTTTCACTTCTCGGGCATACGCCTGCTGATCATCGGTGATAGGAAGGACCGTGAATTGCACTGGCGTCAACCACAGCGGAAAGTCGCCCGAAGTATGCTCGATGAGTATTCCGATAAACCGTTCCAATGATCCAAGGATAGCACGATGAATCATCACCGGTTGTTCTTCATTCCCGCTGGCCGCCGTGTATGTCAGATCGAAGCGTTCAGGCATCATAAAATCCAGCTGTACAGTCCCCAGCTGCCAATCCCGCTGCAGAGCATCTTTGACAATAAAGTCTATTTTCGGACCATAAAATGCTCCGTCTCCTTCGTTAATGGTATAGGCATAACCTTGATCGTCCAGTGCCTTCTTCAGAATTTGCTCGGACTTCTCCCAGGTCTCCACATCACCGATGTGTTTCTCCGGCCGGGTTGAGATCTCAATTTCCACCTCACCGAATCCGAGGAGATGATAGGTATCCAGGATAATTTCTACGGTCTGGAGAACCTCGGTTTCAATTTGATCGATCGTACAGAAAATGTGCGCATCGTCCTGTGCAAATGACCGAACCCGAGTCAGGCCGCCGGTAACCCCTGCCCGCTCATATCGGTGTAATCGTCCGAAATCTGCGATGCGGAGCGGTAAATCCCGGTAGGAACGTTTATGCGCCGCATATATAAAAGTGTGCGTCGGGCAGTTCATGGGTTTAATCGCATACTCCCGCTTCTCATCCTGGGGCGAGGTAAAATACATGCTCTCCTTATAGTTCTCATAATGCCCGGATCGATGCCAGAGAGCGACATCCAGCACCTGTGGCGTAATAACCTCCTGGTAATCTTGCTCCCTGTAGAGCTCGCGGATGTACTCCACCAATTCGTTGTAGATAATGGTTCCCCTGGGATGGAAAAACGGATTGGCCGGTGCTTCCGGGTGAAAGCTGAACAGATCCAACTCTTTGCCGATGCGCCGATGATCCCGTTTCCGTGCCTCTTCCAGGAATTCCAGATGGTTCTCCAGCGCAGACTTGGTGGGCCAGCTGGTTCCATAAATCCGCTGCAGCATCTGGTTTTTTTCGTCGCCCCGCCAATAGGCACCGGCTGTTTTCAACAGCTTAAAATTCCGGATCCAACCGGTGCTGGGGGCGTGCGGTCCGCGGCAGAGATCCACAAAATCTCCCTGCCAGTAGATGGACGCAGAGTCTTCCCCGTTTTTTTTCCGGATTTCTTCGAGCAACTCAATCTTATACTGTTCTCTGCGTTCGGTAAATAAATCGACTAATTCATCAATCGGGCGGACCTCCCGGCGCACTTCGATGTCTTCCTCGGCGAGCTGAAGCATCCGCTGCTCGATCTTTCCAAGATCCTCATCAGAAAACGGCTCATCAACATCGATATCATAATAGAAGCCGTCTTCAATGGCTGGTCCGATCGCAATCTGTGCATCCGGATATAATTGTTCCACTGCCTGCGCCATTAGGTGCGATGTACTGTGCCGCAGGATTTCATGGCCCTCTTCGGAATCAATGGTGATAATTTCGACGTGCGCGTCCTCATAAATCGGACGGATAACGTCGACTAATTGATCATTGACACGGGCTGCAATAGCATCTTTGGCAAGCTTTTTACCAATAGAACGGGCAATATCTAACGGGGTGACCCCGGCTGGATAGGATTGCTTCGAACCATCTGGCAGGATAACGTGTATTTCGTCCATGTACAATTTGATTCAGCATTTTCTTGATTTACATTGTTCACAATCATTCGCATCAGCCTACTATTTCGAGAGGCTGTCTTACGCGTCGTGTGGGCGATACTGGATTCGAACCAGTGACCCCTAGCGTGTCGAGCTAGTGCTCTGAACCAGCTGAGCTAATCGCCCAAACGCATTACCTGCACCGGGCAAGTAAAAGTATAAAAAGTTATAATATTTTCCGGACCAATGTCAAGTATAAAAGCCACTTCTGGCCCTTCGCTATGGAGCAGTGTCCACGAATCCGAGCTGCTCGAAATAGGTGGTATCGTTCTGGAGGATCTCCAGGGCTTTCTGGATCGTTTCATCATGGGAAATGTTCGCCTCTATTCGCGCTTTATTTCCTCCATAGACATTCGCCATTTCCTGCCCCAGACTGCGGCGAATCCAATATTGGGTATCCGCGTGTTGCTTCCAGTGATTCTGTTCTTCCAGATAACGCGCGATTTCTGACCGGGCATCGGTCAAACCGTTCTGGGTAAACGAAGCAGAGTCGACAGATGCAAGAAATTTGTCGAATAACTGGGCACTCTTCGTTTTATAGGTAAAACCTCTGTGATCCAGAAAGTTGATAAACTCTTCCTGTATCTCAGCGGTGATCTCGAAGGGCCAGTTCCGTTCCGAGTGACGGTTGCGATATTCAACCGCATACTGAAAGAAGTGATTCTTCGCCCACATAAGCTGTACCGGTTCGGGCATGGTGTCTTTCTCTGTGACAATATCCGGGGTAATACCGCCGCCACCATACACGCGACGTTTGTTATGCGTGTAATAGACACTGTCGCGCTCGAGATCTGTTTCGATGACCTCGTGATTGAAATAATCTTCTTTCTGAATCAATCTTCCGCTGGGAATGTAATATTTTGCCGTGGTGATTTTTATGGAGGCATCCCGGCTGATCGGTAAGACAGATTGCACCAACCCTTTCCCAAACGTTTCTCTTCCAATGATAATCGCCCGATCCAGATCCTGCAAGATGCCCGCGACAATTTCACTGGCGGAAGCGGATCCGTTATTCACCAGAACAGCCATGGGAATTTCCGATGAGATAATGGGCCCGGTTTTCGCATGAAACACCTTATTGACTTTTTCGGTCCTGCCCTTCGTGGAGAGGATTTCTGTTCCATCTTCGATGAATAAATCCGCCACTTTGAGCGCAGTGGAAAGTAATCCGCCCGGATTGTCCCGC
This sequence comes from bacterium, assembly GCA_035267465.1. Classification (GTDB taxonomy): domain Bacteria; phylum Fidelibacterota; class JAANXI01; order JAANXI01; family JAANXI01; genus DATFLS01. The sequence continues at coordinate 4,814 of DATFLS010000138.1, read as the reverse complement.
AGATCGAGAACGAGGGCCTGGATATTAGCCTCGCCAATTTCTTCTATCGCCGTACTGAGTTCATCCGCGGAATTCTTGGAGAAGGACGTGATCTTCAGATAGGCAATACCATCGGCAACCAGATCTGCATAAGCCAGATCATGAATAACGATGTTCTCTCGCTCCAGGGCGAATGGAATTCGATCTTCGATTCCAGGACGAATTACTGTGATGGTCACGACTGAGCCGGGCCTGCCTCGCATAATGCTGGCAGCCCTGGAAATACGCATTTCGATCGTATTGAGGGTATCGATCTGAATAATGCGGTCCCCGGATTTCACCCCGGCGCGGGCGGCCGGTCCACCTTCCATGGGAGCAATCACAGTCAGCGTATCATTTCGGATGTCCAGGCGAATTCCGACACCCCCGTACTCGCCCTCAGTTAAAGTTTGGATTCCATGCCTGTCTTCCCGCTCGAGATAGACCGTATATGGATCGAGTTCCTGCAGCATGCCGTTAATTCCTGCTTCGATGAGGGCTTCCGGATTCACCTGATCCACATAATTCACAACAAGTTTCTTATAGAGTTCATTAAACATTTTCAACTGGGTACTGATATCCCGATAGTAATCCCCGAATGCGAAGTACGCGACACCGAAGGTAAGCGCGACCACCAGCAGGACAGCAAGTACACTCCGGTTACGAATTTTTCTATTCATCGTGTCACCACTCTTTTGGATTTAAGCCGTTGCATAACCTTTTCCCAAATGGATTCGTGCAGCAGTTCAATCGACTGTGTGCCTTGAAGCAAAATTACGCGATCGGACGTTTCGTTCGCAATTCTCCGATAGCCATCCCGCACACGTATTTTGAACCGTTTGTTCTCCCCTTCTAATCTATCAGGAGACTGGTTGTTCTGCAAGGCACGCTTTTGTGCCGTATTGATATCGATATCAACTATAAACGTGATATCCGGCAGAATGTTCTGGGTTGCCTGCATATTTGTCCGCTGTATGAATGTCTTGTCGACACCCCGGCCGAACCCCTGATAAGCGAGTGAAGAATCACTAAATCTGTCACAGATGACCACCTTTCCCTGGTTCAGTGCGGGTTTGATTTTCTCAGCCACCAGCTGGGCCCGGCTGGCCGCGTACAGGAGAAATTCCGCAGATGCCGCCATGCCTGCGTGTGTCGTGTCAAGAAGGATGCTGCGGATCTGTTCCGAGAGATCGGTGCCACCGGGTTCTCTGACAATCAGCGCCGGAAAGTTTTCGCGAATAAACCGGTCATACAGCATGGTGGCCTGGGTCGATTTCCCGGAGCCGTCCACACCTTCAAAACTTACCAGAAACCCTGATTTCATATCCAAGCGCGCATCTATTTCATTATCGTCATTTTCGTTGTAAAATGTAGCAATTCTTTGGGAAAATCCATGGAAAATTATTTCGCCCCTGCGAGTACTATAACAAATTCGCCCTTCACCGGATGATCCTCGTAGTATTTTAACACTTCAGAACAGGTGCCCCGGACGATTTCTTCGAACTTCTTGGTGAGCTCCCGGCCAACGGCCACCCGCCGATCTCCACAATATTCGCGGATATCCCCTAATGTTCTGAGAATCCGGTACGGCGACTCGTATATAATGATGGTTCGGGGCTCGCTGCTGAGTTCGGTCAGCCGCGTGTGGCGTCTCTTCTTCCTGGGGAGGAATCCTTCGAAAACCCACCGATCGGTGGGCAACCCCGAACTCACCAATGCGGAGACGGATGCCGTCGGACCGGGAATCGGAATAACTTTGATGTCATTCCGGATCGCCTCCCGGACCAGATAGAACGCCGGATCACTCACTCCCGGGGTACCGGCTTCACTGACAATCGCCAGATGTTTCCCTTCCAGCAATTGCGCTATGAGATCCGGAGTTTTTTGCTCTTTGTTAAAATCGTGATAGCTGGTCATGGGGGTATCAATGTGATATTCGGACAGCAGAATACCGGTTGTTCGGGTATCCTCCGCAGCAATCAGATCGACCTCACTGAGAATGCGGATGGCACGGAAGGTGATGTCCTCGAGATTACCGATGGGTGTTGCTACAATATAGAGCATAAAATGCTTTCACTCCGGAGCAATGTTGTTGAACTCCTCCACTCTCTCTATGGAGGTCACTGGTCTAGAGCGCCCGAACATCATAGTGCCTTCAGTGCGCTGGCAATAATGTCCATCCCGGTATCGATTTCAGCCTTGCTGATATTCAAATGTGGTCGGAACCGAATCGTCCGGCTGCCGCATCCCAGCAGAAGCGCTCCCTGGTTCCGAATCAATTGGAGCAGACGATCACGCTCTTTGGAAGTGGGCAGATCAAATGCACACATAAGGCCCCGCCCCCGGGCATTTCCAATTGTATCCGGATGCGTCCCCTGGAATTCAACAAGTCGCTGCAACAGATACTCCCCCTGTTCCGCAGCTTTGTCCACTAACCCTTCTTTCTGTATAATCTCCAGATAAATACTGCAACGCACCATATCCACCAGATTGCCACCCCAGGTGGAATTCAGCCGGTTGGATTCATGGAACACATTGTGGTCGACTTCGTCGATACGGTCTGAACACATGAAACCACAGACCTGGGTTTTCTTCCCGAACGCAATCATATCCGGAGTGACCGAAAAATGTTGATAAGCCCAGAACTTGCCTGTTAACCCCACCCCGGTTTGAATTTCATCCAGGATAAACATAATTTGCTCTTCATTGCAGATAGTGCGAAGTGCCTGCAGGAATTCAGCCCGGAAATGATTATCTCCCCCTTCACCTTGAATGGGCTCAATGATCAAAGCGGCTATTCGGTCCGAATTGGTCACGACAGCTTCTTTAATCTCATGGAGTGCCTGATCTTCCAAAGCCCGTACTTGTTCCAGATGTTCTTCAAGTGGAAAAGCGATTTTTGGGTTGGTAATTCGCGGCCAGGCGAATTGAGGGAAGTACTGGGTTTTCCGGATGTCCGCAGAGTCAGTGATAGCGAGGGTATAGCCGGTGCGGCCATGGAACGCCTGTTTAAAGTGGATGACCTGTAACTCCACGTCTGCTGATTTGCCCCGGGCGAGTCGCTTACGCATTTTCCAGTCGAAGGCTGCTTTCAGGGCATTTTCGACCCCCAGGGCTCCGCCGCTGACGAAGAAAAAATAGGGAAACTCCTCCGGCTTGGCGAGCCGGGAAAAGGTGTCTACGAAGCCCGTCATCTGGGTGGAGTAGATATCCGAATTCGACGGTTTGTGAATCGCAGCCTGAGTGAGTTCGTCTTTCCTGGAAAGTACCCCCGGATGGTTCCAGCCTACCGGCATACTGGCAACACAGGAAAAAAGATCGAGGTATTCACGGTCACTGATTGGATCGTAGATCCAGCTGCCATGGCTGTTTTCGAGATCTACGATCTGATCGAATCCGTCAGCCAGCATATATCGGGATAGCACTTCGTGTACTTTCACTGGCGGGGTCAGAGACATGGGCCTATTCCTGCTTCTACTGGCAGATATTCAATTTTCTGGGTTCTGGGAGAACGTACCATGGGGAAAGAATACGGACCGGGTCATTCCGAAATAACAGTGACGGAAAACACTTTAATGATAATATACGAGACCAGTCTATCACACGTGATCACAAAAGAATCCTGGTCAAATTACGGTATAGCTTCCTGAAACGGAGTGCTATCTGTATCGGCCAATTGACAGGCAGTGTTTGATCCTTGGGGAAATTGAATGTCATATTATTGCTTTGGAGTGGTATACGTACTCCATATCCGGATCCGCATGATCATGCGTCCTCTGAACGCAGCGCCTGACCGATGCGAGTGAGCAAGGCATTGTTTGATTCCCGCTCGATAAATGGGAACACATCTCGCTCCTCAAGCCGGATATGATCCTGCAGTAGGGAGCCAAGCCGAACCATAATTTCAACGCCTGGGGAATCCCGCAACAGAAGCACATCGCGTCGGATAAATATATGTTGTTCCAGCATCTCCGGAACAGAGTCCGGCAGGGATACTCCTGTTCTGGCGAAGAGAGGGAGAAGCAGCTGCTCCTCTTTCTGGAAATGGGGATTTATTTCGGAGTGCCAGACTGGCATGAACTCATTGACAAGATCCCGGGTTTCATCTGCAGACATATCCGACGGCATTTCCCGGAACCGTTTCGACCAGATTAGTCCCTGATGGTGTTCGTCTGAGAGTGGTATCAGGGCCTCATGTCGCTTCATCAGACCTGCACCCGTCGATCGAACTGCCGGAGCATTTCATCATTGGAATTAGTTTTGTCAATCAAACTCAGCAATGTTTCCAGGGCTTCCTTAGGGCTGTACCGACTCAATTCTCGTCGGAGGCGCTGGTGGGCGTTGGTCATTTTCCCGAACAGTTTTTCTTCCTGCCGGGTGCCGGATTCCAGGATATTCACCGCCGGAAAGATGCGCTGCTCAGCCAACGTGCGATCCAGCACCAATTCCATATTTCCGGTGCCTTTAAATTCTTCGAATATGTAATCATCCATTCGGCTGTTCGTTTCCACTAATGCAGTGGCGATGATAGTCAGCGATCCTTCGTCCTCAATTTTCCGTGCGGCTCCGAACAGGGCCCGCGGGAATTCCATGGCCCGGATATCGATCCCGCCGGTCATGGTACGCCCGGAGCTTTTCTGCGACGCATTCGCCGCTCGTCCAAGCCGTGTCAGCGAATCCACCAGCATGATGACATCTTCTCCCATTTCCGCCTTCCGCTTGGCATAGCCGAGGGTGAGTTCCGCCACCCGGATATGGTTCGGCGTGGACTGGTCTTTCGAACTGGCGAAAACCTC
>DATFLS010000137.1:0-5964 GCA_035267465.1 bacterium | reverse complement strand
GGGCAGTTGCGCACCGGCAATGTAAGAGACTCCCTCCTGTTTGAGGCTGATCCCGGGACTGGAGGATGCCGTCATCACACGCTGCCCCGCACCGGCTGCGCCATAGACCATATTAATGGATGCGACTTCACTTTCGGCCTGCAGGAAGGTTGCGCCAACCTGCGGAAAATAATAAGCTGCCGCCTCGGCGATTTCGGATGCCGGGGTGATAGGATAGCCGAAGAATGCGTTACAGCCTGCCAGCAGCGCCCCTTTGATTACCGCTTCATTCCCCTTGATTAACTGTTTACTCATGATGTCGCCTCCGTGGCCTCCGATGTCCGGTCATATCGCTTATAAACGGTAATAGCGCCGGGTTCCGGGCACACATAGAAGCAGACACCGCATCCGGTGCACCCCTCTCCGGAATAGACGGACGGATGATAACCATGGTTATTGAGGCCGGGCGCGAGGGAGAGCACATCCACCGGACAGGCATCTATACATAGTTCACAGCCCTTGCATTCCTCTTCTCTGATGATGACCATTCCACGGGATTTGTTTGAGGTCATTTGTCTATGGTCCTTTTCTTGCTTATCGCTTTCCTGCTAAATGTATTTATACTCTTTCGCCTTTGCCTTCAATTCGTCCCGAAACTGCGGAGCGGCAATGCGAATAAGGGATTTGACCCGTTCGCGCACCGATCGTCCGTGCAGGTCGGCCACACCGTACTCCGTTACCACGTAATGCACATCGGCTCTTGTAGTTAAAACGCCCCCTCCGGGATAGAGTTCATGCACTATCCGGGATATTTCTCCATCATTTGCAGTGGAGGGAATAGCGATGATGGGCTTTCCGCCTTCCGATTGCGCCGCGCCCCTGATAAAATCCAGCTGGCCTCCGAAGCCACTGTATAACTGGTGTCCCAGCGAGTCTGCACAGACCTGGCCCGTAAAATCAATCTGCAGAGCGGAGTTGATCGCGACCATCTTATTGTTCTGGGCAATCACCGACGGATTGTTCACATAATTAACCGGACGAAATTCTACGAACGGATTATTATCCACGTAATCGTAAAGGGTATGTGTACCCATAAGAAACGTGGCAATGATCTTTCCGGGATGCAGGGTCTTTTTGGAGCAGTTGACCACTCCCTTTTCGATTAAGTTTATCAAACCGTCCGAGAACATCTCCGTGTGCACACCCAGGTCCTTCTTGTCCTCTAGATAGGTGAGCACTGCCTCCGGAATCGCACCGATTCCCAGTTGAATGGTGGCGGTATCTTCGATGAGGTCTGCGATGTGACTTGCAATGCGGGCATGGATATCCGTGTAGGTGGCTGCCGGATATTCTTCCAGTCCATAGTCACAGGAGACGATATGATCAATATCGCGGACATGGATAAAACTATCTCCCAGGGTCCTGGGCATATTGGGATTCACCTCCGCGATAACCACTTTCGCACTTTCCGCCGCCGGTTTGGTGGCGTCGACTGCGACTCCGTAACTGCAGAACCCGTGTTCATCCGGTGGAGACACATGGATCATGGCCGCGTCCAGTGGATAGATTCCCCGCTGGAACAAGCCCGGAACCTGATGATAGAACACCGGCACATAGTCAGCGCGCCCCTGCTGTACGGCTTCTCTGGTATTCTCCCCGATGAATAACGCGATATGCCTGAAGTGGCCTTCAAACTCCGGATCCGTATACCTGGCCGGACCCAACGTAGAGAGATGGATAATTTTCACATCCTCCAGTTCACGCCCTCGGTTCACCAGAGCAGGAATTAACGTCTGGGGCGCGCCTGAACTGATGGGGATAAAAACAGTATCTCCGGATTTAACCATACGAACCGCTTCTTCAGCAGTAGTTTTCTTGTTATGGTATAGATCGAGCCAGCTCATAAGCGGCCGTTGTTAAGGGGTCTCAAGTAGCATGTCTATGGAGTGCCCTTCCAATGCAAAGATATCAGCAATCGCGGGTTTCGTGCACTTTCCCTGATAGAAATACACGCCCTTGCGCAATGCGAAATCTTGCTCGAGCGCCTGCTGCAGTCCGAGATCGGCGATCCCCCGGACGTAGGGTAGCCCGGTGTTCGTCAGCGCATAGGTTGCCGACCGGCTTACATTCGCCGTCATATTGGGTACACAATAGTGGATGACTCCCTCTTCCAGGAACACCGGATCCGCCAGGGTCGTGGGATGGCTGGTTTCCACGCAACCGCCCTCATCAATGGAGACATCCACCAGCACCGCGCGACGCTTCATGGATTTCACGTGATCATGCGTCACTAGGATCGGAGATCGTTCGCCGTGGATAGAAACGCAGCCAATCAGGACATCCGCAAATTTGACAGCTTTATCAAGGTTCCGTTGATTGACAACTCCGGTGGTCACCCGCTTGCCGAACAGATCCGCCGCCCGCCGAAGTTTCCGTACGTCCTGGTCCATCAGCACCACATGCCCGCCCATTCCCAATGCTGATTCCGTGGCATGTATCCCGACCACACCTGCCCCCAGGATAACGACTGCTGCTTCCGGCACCCCGGGAATACCGCCGAACAACACCCCCCGACCCTGCTGCTCATTCTGCAGGTACTGCGCGCCGACATGCACGCTCATCTGTCCGGCCATCTCACTCATTGACGTCAATATCGGGAATTCTCCGTATTCATCTTGAATGATTTCATATCCTATGGTGGTGATTTTTTTGTCCTGAATAGCACGAACCACCTCATCCGGAGCAATAGAGAGATGGTGAAAACTGAAGACGATCTGCTTCTCTTTCAATCGGAGACAGTCATCCAGGGTTAAAGGCGAAATTTTCAGCAGGATATCGGCACGTTCGAACACCTCCTGTTTGGAGTAGACGATGGTTCCGCCGGCATCCTGATAGAAACTGTTATGAAACCCGCTGTCCTCGCCGGCGTCATTTTCAATGAAGACCGTATGGCCCCGCGACGTTAACGCCTGCACGCCGGTCGGAGTAACGGCAACCCGATGTTCCTGTCTGGCACTATCGTGGACGATCCCGAGTATCATGAACCCCTCCAACAGGATAGGATATGGTTAACTATGTAATATACTACAAGCTCTGTGCCAGCGCATAAGCCGTGCCTCATGGCATGAATTTCTCCCGGTTCATCAGCTCATTCTTCCCAGATCTGAGAAGGAATATGAGCCGCTTTATCATATTATTGAAAGACGACCACTTGCATAAAACATCTGTGTCTTCCGGGAAAACTGACTAACGGAATAAAAGGAAATATGACCATTAAATTACCTCACTTGCTGAAATTGCTCTGTCCATCGGCGCCCAGTCGAGCCATCCCGACCGGACGGCCGCCGCTGTCCAGGCGGGCCAACCCGGTACCTGTCGGAAGGTGAAACCTGAATCCCGGACCTGTTCCTTTCTGCTTTCTCTTCAGCAAAGAGTACCATGGGGCGGATCTTCGCTGTATTGAAGCAGGTTCATAGTAATGTAAAACAAGTGTCCGCAAATTCTGCAGTGAACGCCACAGACGTTGACACTCGGGCGGTTCGTATCCGGAATGACGTGCTTTTCCCTGGAGAATCGCTACGATCATCTGTAACTTTAACGATGCCTAAAGGAACAAATACTCCGGAGAAACCGGTCGTTCTGATTGTATGCACGGGGAACAGCTGTCGCAGTCAGATAGCCGAGGGCCTGATCAGCAATGCATTTGGCAGCGCTGTCAGAGTATACAGCGCCGGCAGCAATCCGTCCGGAGTCGTCCATCCCATGGCGATCGATGTCATGCGGGAAATCGGGGTAATTATTCGCCGGAATAAATCACAACACTGGCGCGATCTCCCGGTGGATGATTTCGATCTCATAGTCACAGTCTGCGATCATGCCGATCGGCACTGTCCGCTGGTTCCTACGGCCCATGGAGAACGCATGCATATTCCCTTCGATGACCCTATTCGGGTTACCGGGAGTTCTGAAACGGTCCGGCAGGCATTCCGGGAAACCCGGGAACAAATCCGGGAGATTCTGCTGCCGGCCATCCGGGAATGGGTCGATCACTGGTATGAATAACCGTGGTAACTCAGACCTGTTCCGTACTTACTACGACCGCCAGAGCAATACTGAGATATTTCCCCCGGGCAGTATCCGAACGGCTGGGAATCAATAACGGAACGCCGGCGCCCATAATGACATGGGCCGCCTCTTTCCCGGCGATATATTGCACGCTTTTCGCCATCAGATTTGCCGCTTCGATGGATGGCATCACCAGAATATCCGCCTCACCATCCAGCTCCGACTCGAGCCCTTTCAACCGCAAGGCGTCCTTCGAGAGCGCCACATCCAGGGCCAGCGGGCCGTCCACGATGCATCCGGTGATTTCCCCGGCTCGATACCGGCGATGAAGTTCTGCCGCGTCCACCGTGGCCGGCATTTGTTCGTTAACCTTTTCAATCGCTGCACAGATGGCTACTTTCGGTTTTGAATGTCCCAGCGCATGATAGACCCGTACCGCATTCTCCAGGATGGCCTGCTTCTGTTGGACGTCCGGATAGAGCACAACACCGCCGTCCGTGATATCGATGAGCTGGTTTCCGGAACGCCGAGCATCTTCGAACAGGAAAGAATCACTCAGTAATCCGCTTACGGAAAGCCCCGAGCCTTTGTCCAGAACCGCCCGCATCAGCGCTGCTGTAGAGACACTCCCCTTGAGCAGAATATCTCCCTGGTTCCTGGGTATCAGGGAGACAGCCTCTGCGGCGATATCTGCTTCATCCGGGGTCTCCACGGCCACAAAATCAGCGTATTGTGCGAAGAACCGTCTACCCGCGTCTTCCGATTTTGGGAGGCCAACCAGCACCGGATGTGCAAATCCTTCGTGCTGCGCCTGATGGACGGCTTTCAACACGGTTTCGTTTTCCGTCCCGGCCACAACGACCCGTTGCGGCGGGCAGCGTTTCGCCTGCTCGACCAGATCAGCAAAATTCCGAATCACCATCGTCTCCGTTGGTGTGATAAGTGGAGAGAGCTTCCTCACCACGCAGTACCAGAAGCGCTCGTTCCGCCATGGCCTGCAGTTCATATTCTCCGGCCATCACCTCGAGCGGGGCGATCCACTCAGTCTGCTCGGCGATCAGTGTGACCAGGAACTGAAAATGCGCCAGCCCGCCGGTGAGTATGATCCGATCCACATGCCCCTTTAACACGGAGCTCATGGCCGCAATCTCTTTACCAATCTGATAGGCCATGGCTCCGATGATAAAAATCGCCTGGTCATCACCCGCCCGAATGCGCCGTTCAATTTCCCGACCCTCTCTCGTCTGAAGATAGCCCTGCAGTCCGCTGTTCTTATGGAGTTCCCGTTTTACCTGTTCCAGGTGAAACCCGGATTCCAGAATCCATTTGGCCAGGGAGTAGGTCGGAAGCGAACCGGAGCGACTCACTGAGAATGGTCCCTCATTGTTGGCATCGTTGACATCGATAATACGGCCTTCCGAAACTGCTGCGATGGAAATACCTCCCCCCAGATGAGCAACCACGAACCGGGAGGCAGCAAGTGATATCCCCAGCTGATCAGCGGTACGGCGAGCAACATAGTGCACATTCAGGGCGTGACTCAGACTCTGCCGCTGAATATTGGGATTCCCGGAGACCCGGGCAAGATCCGACATCTCATCGGTGCTGACGGGATCGACCACGTAGGCAGCAGCCTGATAGTTCTGGGCAATGGTGTGGGCCAGCGCACACCCCAGATTCGCCGGATGATCTCCCTGATACCCCTGCCGGGCGTCCTCCAGCATTTGCTCATCAATGGCATAGACCCCACCCGGGACCGGCCGGAGCAGGCCGCCGCGACCTACCACTGCGTCGATCTGTACATCCGGCGCCGGATGCTGCAACAGGAATTTGTTGACTGTCTGTAATCGAAACTCAAATTGATCCCAGATTGACTGAAATGATGCCAGTTCTTCCAGGGAATGTTCTGTCGTCAGGAGC
>DATFLS010000136.1:0-3426 GCA_035267465.1 bacterium | reverse complement strand
AATCCGCACGTCCGGTTCGACGAGGGGAAAGGCAGATGGAATGCATGGTATGCGGCTCGTGAGCCACAACGGGGAAACCCTGTAACCGAGGTAGGCCGAAACCTAACCATGTCATCTCCTTTCCTACTCTACTGTGCTATTCTTTCCGGGATTCCTTATCTGCAACCGGTCAGAACCATCTCGGAAAGGTCTTTTTGAGGTATTTTTCCAGATGCCGGATCACGTCCGCTATCTGGACGAGTGCACGCAGGGCGTTTAACTCTTCTTCTGTGCCCCGCCACAGGTCCGCGATGATGGCTTTTTCCTGTTCGTCATCTCCGTTCAGCAGGCGATCGATAAGGACAAGCCCCACCAGCACATCATCCACGTACCCCACCGGCCCGACCACGCCTTCGGGTATTAAATCGATGGGAACGATGAAGTACGCGACCGCCCCGCCCACGATGCGCTTGGTTCTGTCCGAAATTTCCTCGTGATTTACCAGACTGATCAGCAGGTGCAACACAGCGGGCGCCACTTTGACCAACCGGATCGCCTGCTCAACCGGCAGTTTCCGGAGCAAAGGGTACTTGTGTCGATACCGGACGACATTCTCATCCCAGCTGTCAATTTTCCGGGAGAGTTTGTCGTAAAAGTTATCCACCCGCTCTTGATTTAATATCGTTCCCATGACTCTTTCATCCATATTAACACCTCATACAAATAATTGAGAGGACATGTCATTTCTATATAAATATAAGTTATTTCAATCGAATAGAAAGGGTGAACCTTTCACTCGCCGGGATGCTGAAGGTCTCTCCGTTGATAACCTGATCTTTTGCCCGAATCGAATGAATCTCCCGGGAGAAATTCTCCAGATGGACCACCATTTTCTTCAGGTGCTGTTTCCTTGCGAAGGCAGAATGCGGGGGATCTATGGTAAGTGCGGCAGTGCGGCCATCGCTTGAGATATGGAGATCCAGGTCCATAGTTCCATACGAGGTCGGGACATCCGAAAGCCGGGTGCGGGATCCGGATGTCGTCCAGGTTGGCGGAAGACCTTCCAGCAGATGGAGTTCGTCCTCCCGCTCCAGAATCAGCAGGTGACGGACCAGTCTGATGATCTCTGCGCTCGCCCAGTTGTGGGGCATATCGCCGACATATCGCTGACTGGAATCAGCGGCCAATCCCTGTTCTTCCCACCAGACAAAGGTGGGAGCGGCATGATTGGCAAATGCATAAAGGGTGGAGGCTGCTTTCCTGCCATGCCCTAACCAGAGATGAGCATGGGCATAGAAGGAGCCGGCCACAGTCCAGATGCCTTCTTCCATCCAGCCGGTACCATAGATCAATCCTTCCCGCATATGGTTGTCCAGCATAGAGAGAGTTCCGCGCATCAACGAATCCTTATCCGAATAAAGGCGTCCGGGAAAGATGGAGTGCAAAAAAGTCCATTGTCCACGCCAGGGAGCATATTGCGTTTCACCGGTCATTGTGATCGGGACATACCATTCGCCGAGAGCATCTCTTTTCGCATCCCGCTGCCTGGCCTTTTCAAAAACTGCCCGGTAATCGTGATATTCCTGTTCCCATGCCTGCAGCTGGGGTGCACCCATCACCCGGGCCATTTCCGCGGCGGACTTGAGCCCGATGAGAGTCCAGTACACATTCGAATATTCGAAGTGCTCCCACCAGATACCGCCGTCGGTGTACCCGGCGGGCATCAAACCGTAATTCGGCTGATCCGGGTGGGCCAGAGTGCTGTCCCGGTATGCCATGATTCGGTGCACTTCCTCAACAACTTTATCCCACATGGTTTCCAGCCACCACCAGTCTCCGGTAAGGATTGCATGCCGCCGGATCATCCAGAGGTGAAGACCCTGGCGCTTGGAAAATGCCGATCCTTGCGGTCCCACATTGTCCTGCAGCTGCACCGGCAGGCTCGTCCGGATCGCACTTATCTGTCCAAGATAGGTGAGTGCCTCCACCATAAATGCATTATCCACGGCCCAGACATCCCGGTATCTGGTGGGACCCACCTGGAACACCGGGACTCCCTGCTTGAATTCCCGTGACTGATAGAGATTCCGGATGCCGGAGTCCACCAGCCGCTGGAGACCGCTGTCCGGAAGGGTGATGTGATCATATGGCAATTCCAGGGATTCCCAGTACGCCACAGCCTTATTCCGTTCATTTGCTATCTTTCCCAGGGGAATTCGATCGATGTTATGAGTATTTTTGCCACGATATACGGTTACTAAAACCTGAAACTCTTCTCCCGGTGCCAGGTTCACCGGTTCAAACCGGCACGTATATTCATACCGCTTTTTCGTTACAGAAATCGGGGGAGGCTGGAACGAGCAGAGGGGAACCACCGGTTGTGTTGTGCGAGTTATCCGGGTATGATCAGCCGTCGCTTTTAAACTGTCCCGGGAACCGACAGTGACAACAATCTGTCCCGTTTGCGGTTCGCGGGAGGTATTTTTCATCGTCAGCCAGAGATAATCCACCCTCCGATTTTGCCAGACACGGACACTTCGACTCTCCGGAATCCCTGCCCAGGTCTCCTGATGTAGCTGTATTCCATACTTGTTGATCGTGGTGAGGACGACTGGAACCCGGGCATTCCACAGAGACTGCCGGCTCTCTGATGTATTTTCACCACGTGCCAGCCTCGCCAGAAACCGGGTATTGAAATCGTAATACAACCCGTTGGAACTGTAGTCGTAGTATAATCCGCCATCCGAACCCACCATACTCTTGTGTGGATCATCCGGCAGCCCGATGCAGGTCTGCCAGCGGCCGGGTTTATACCGGAGATCCAGGATCTCGGGTTCAAGTGAATCCGTCGATTCTTTGACCGGAAAGGTTCTGGCTTCCAGCAGGAGATCACCGGTCGGTTGATCCCCAATAGTGCTTTCATGATCACTGCAGTTCAGAAAGATATTCGTGAGCAGCAGCATAATCGTGCAAAGAACCGGAACAGTCGCGAAGTATTTCATCGTATCACTCCGAGCTACCTCATACCTGATTTTGATCCCGTTGATGTGAGAATCATTCATACTTTCGATGATTGTAGCATTACTTGCGAATCGTCCGCATAAGGAGAAAAAGAGATTCTTTTTATGCGAACCAGTTTGGGCCTGGTCATCAATTGTACTGGTTTACTCCTTGCACCATCTGTCATGTTCTTTGCAGAATCAATCTCTGTTCCAGATGAGTATATTTCAGGATAACCCGATGACAACGCCCATAGAGAGTATGCTTTTCGTATCCGCTGTCAGAAACATACTCCCGCCGTATGTTACACTTCTGGCGGGAGAGAGTCACCTCTGTTTTCTGTTTCACCGGGGCATAATCCTGACGAGTTGGCTGTTACGCGGTTTGGTATCCGGTTAGAACCCTTTTCTTAAAAAATATAATAAAAGGAGTGAGAATTATTAAACA
>DATFLS010000135.1:0-3735 GCA_035267465.1 bacterium | reverse complement strand
CAGAGCAACGGGTCATCCGGAAGTTTACCCCGTCTGACTACGCTCATCTGATCGACAACCAGGAAAAGGAAGAAGAGGCCTGGCAGATCTGCCAGGAACGGATCGAAGCGCATAACCTGGATATGAAACTCACCGATGTGGAATTCAAGTTCGATCGGAAACGGATCATGTTTTATTACACCGCAGACGAACGCGTCGATTTTCGCCAGTTAGTGCGGGATCTGGCGGCGGTCTACCGTACGAGGATCGAGATGCGACAGATCGGCGTACGCGACGAAGCCAAACGACACGACGGGATCGGCGTCTGCGGCAATCGCATTTGCTGTTCGTCCTTCATCGACGAATTCGAACCGGTGAATACCCAGCTGGCGAAAGAACAGGGCTTGCCGCTGAATCCTTCCAAACTGACCGGCGTGTGCGGAAAACTCAAATGCTGCCTGCGGTATGAACATGAATATTACGAAGAAAAAATCGGACAATTTCCGGACGTGGGCCAACAGATGGAACTGTCGGAAGGATCGGCCCGGGTGACTTCAGTCGACATCTTCAATGATATTGTCCACTTCTGGCTGCTGGACCGGGCCGAGATGATCCAGAAACCGCTGTCCGCCATTCATCAACAATCCAATTCACCCAAAGAAGCAAACTGACGTTTGATTCCAATGGAACCGGAACGCTATTTAATCACCAGTGCACTGCCGTATGCGAACGGGCCGATTCACATCGGTCATCTGGCCGGGGCGTATCTTCCTGCTGATATCTATGCCCGGTTCTGCCGCGTGAAAGGGCGGGATATTATTTACATCTGCGGTTCGGACGAACACGGGGTGCCGATTACCCTCAAGGCGGAGAAGGAAGGGGTGTCTCCCCAGGAGATCGTGGACAAGTACCATGCGAAGAACAAGGCGGCATTCAAAGCGTTCGGCATGAGCTTCGACAACTACAGTCGCACGTCCCTGCCTGTGCATCATCAAACCGCCCAGGACATCTTCCTGAGACTCCATGAGAAGGGTATCTTCAAGAAGAAGACCGAGGAGCAGCTGTATGATGCGGAAAAGGAGATGTTCCTGCCGGACCGATATGTCATCGGAGAATGTCCGCGGTGTGGATATGAGGAGGCCTACGGCGATCAGTGCGAACAGTGTGGCGCCTCACTCTCTCCCATGGAGTTGAAGCATCCCAGAAGCGCGCTCACCGGATCCGAACCCATTGTGAAAGAGACCACCCACTGGTATCTGCCTCTCGGCGACCTCCAGGATCGGCTGGAGGAGTGGATCCTGCCGCAGGAAGGGACGTGGAAGAGCAATGTGTTCGCCCAGGTGAAAGGGTGGCTGGATCAGCGATTATCCGACCGGGCGGTCACCAGGGATCTCTCCTGGGGAATTCGGGTTCCATTGGAAGAGGCCGCCGAGAAAGTCCTGTACGTCTGGTTCGATGCACCCATCGGGTATATTTCTTCCACCAAGGAATGGGCGGAGCAGCAGGGCGATCCGGATCTCTGGAAGACGTACTGGCAGGATGAAAAGACCCGGCTGATTCACTTTATCGGCAAGGATAATATCGTTTTTCACTGCATCATTTTCCCGGCGATTCTGATGGCCCACGGCGATTATATTCTCCCGGACAACGTGCCGGCGAATGAGTTTTTAAACCTGAAGGGATTGAAGTTTTCCACCAGTAAAAATATCGCTGTCTGGCTGGAGGATTACCTCGAGGATTTCCCGCCGGATCCGCTTCGCTATGCCCTGGCAAGCACCCTGCCGGAGCTCCGCGATACCGACTTCTCCTGGGAAGATTTTCAATCGCGCAACAACAACGAACTGGCGGATATCGTCGGAAATTTTGTGCATCGGACGTTACAGTTTGCGCAGAACTACTTCGACGGGGTCATTCCGGAGCCGGGAGAGCCGGGTCCGATGGAAGATCAGCTGATCGCTGAACTGCAGAAGGCGGGTGATGATATCAGTGAAGCGTTTGACAGTTTTCGATTTCGCGACGGGGTTCGGGCGTTTTTACTGGCGGCAAAGGCAGCCAACAAGTATTTCAATGACAAGGCCCCCTGGGAGACCCGCAAAACCGATCTCCAGGATTGTGCCACCGCTATCTACTATTCTATTCAGACCGTGCGGACGCTGGCGCTCCTGATGCATCCCATAATGCCGTTTTCTTCAGAGAAGGTATGGCGGATGCTGAATATCCGGGAACCGCTTCCGGAACAGGAGTGGGATGAAGCCGCCGAATTTTTCCTGGAACCGGGCCATGAGCTGAATGTGCCTGAAATCCTGTTCGTGAAATACGACGATGAGGTAATACAAGCCCAGATTGAAAAAATACAGAGTCGAGTACAACAGCGGGAAGAAGAGGAGGCCGCCGTGGACATTCCGAAGTTCAAAGAGAATATTTCGTTCAACACCTTTCAGCAGCTCGATCTCCGGCTGGCCGTGATTAGTAAGGCCGAAGAGATACCGAATGCTGATAAGCTGGTGAAACTCCAGATTGATATGGGGAGAGATACCCGGCAGATCGTGGCCGGGATTGCTCAGCATTATGATACCGATACTTTGGTCGGGAAGCGGATTGTGGTGGTAGCGAATCTGGAACCGGCGAAATTGATGGGTGAGGTGTCCGAGGGGATGCTGTTGGCAGCGGAAAACGGGGAAGCGCTTTCATTGGTAACTGTGCCGGACGATCTCCCGCCCGGATCGATTGTACATTAATCCCGAATGCTTATAGATACCCACGCCCACATCCAGTTCGATCCCGACGAATCGAAGATGGATGAGGTTTTACGCCGGGCGGAACAGGCGGAAGTCAAGTATGTTGTGTGCCCGGGCATTGATCCGGAAACCAGCAGAAAAGCGATTGAACTAACAGAGCAGTATGAAAACGTGTTCGCGACGGTGGGGATTCATCCCCATGACTGCGAGGCTCTCCCGTCGGACTGGCTGCATCAGATCGAGGAACTGGCTGCTCATCAAAAAGTGGTGGCCCTGGGTGAGAT
The DNA here is from genome assembly GCA_035267465.1 of bacterium. Classification (GTDB taxonomy): domain Bacteria; phylum Fidelibacterota; class JAANXI01; order JAANXI01; family JAANXI01; genus DATFLS01. The sequence continues at coordinate 734 of DATFLS010000135.1, read as the reverse complement.
GGGATTAGATTACTTCAAAGACTATACGCCGCGATCCCGGCAGCGAGCGGTGTTTCGTGAGCAGCTGGCCCTGGCAAAATCGCTGAACCTGCCGGTTGTGGTGCACAACCGTGAAGCCGATGAGGATATTGAGACGCTGCTGGCAGAGGACGGGACCGGCAGCGGAGTTTTGCACTGTTTTACTTCTTCGCTGGAATTTGCGGAACGCATGGTGGACAGGGGATATCATATCTCCTTCACCGGTATTGCGACCTTCGGCAATACAACGGTGGAACAGGCTATCCGGGGCCTGGATCTGAACCATATGATGGTAGAGACCGATTCCCCGTTCCTGGCGCCCGTGCCGCATCGCGGGAAGACCAACGAACCCGCCTACGTGCGGTTTGTCGCGGGAAAGATCAGCGAGCTTAAGGATATCCCGGTGGAAGAGGTCGCCCGGATCACCACTGAAAACGCCCGGCAATTTTTCCGGTTACCGGTATGAAGCACACCGCAAAGAAATCGCTGGGACAGCACTTTCTGGTTGATGATAATGTGGTGCGAAAAATTATCAATACCTTCTCGCCCAGGCGCAGCCAGCTGGTGGTGGAAATCGGTCCCGGCGAGGGGGCGTTGACCCGCTACCTGGCAGAGCTGGAGATCGAGACGATTGCCATCGAGGTGGATGAAACCCGGGCGGACCATTTACGGAGCCGGTTTGGCGAAGGGACCTCCGTCGACATCCGGCATCAGGA
>DATFLS010000134.1:0-12591 GCA_035267465.1 bacterium | reverse complement strand
GAGTCATGCCGGGAGATGATGTGCGCCAGCAAGAGCATGAGCTCGGCATTACTGTCTCTCCCGCCCCACCACACCTGTATCCGCCGGCGATCGCCAAATCCCCGCGACCGGTCGTAATGCAACAGGATCACCGATTTCTTGAGTTGCACCAGATCCCGCACCAGACGCATTTGTTTTCTTCGCCCCCCGGGTTCCCGGCTCCAGCCCATTAATATTGAATTCGGTTCCAGGCCGGCGATCCCGTGTGACTGAGCGATGGTCAGAACGCCCAGATTGAAATCCGGGACAATCTGGCATTCGGAAAATGCGGACATCCCTCGCTGGCGGATATACTTATCGATATGCTTCCGGGACATGGTTCGCATATTCCGGCCGGCGTTCTCCTGCACGTCTCCGATGATGAGCTGCGTGTAGGTGATAATGCCCTTCCCCAGGCTTAACCAGTCCCCGACTTCCACCAGCTGCTCTCTGTTATAGGGCTGGCCGGTGAAGACCACCATATTCGGTCGCCAGTTTTTCACGTGCCAGGGTTGGCGGGTTAAATTCAGCAGCGCAAACCGGCTTAAAGCGAACCAGATGCCGCTCCGGACGTCCCCCCACGTCCTGCGCATGCTCCGCTGCTTCAAGGCAAAATAGATGCCGACACTGACAATGATAGCGAAGAGCGTCGCAATCCAGTTAATGAGAAACATGGCGCCATAGCACCCCACAGCTCCAAGCCAGGAGAAGATCCAGGGGATATTGATCTGTGGGCGAAAGCTGGGGTTCCGGATTAATTTTTCGATTCCGGCCGTCAGGTTTACCATCCCGTAGGTATTCAGGAAAAACATGGTGATAATGGGGGCTACAAAGTTCAAATCGCCCATCCATATCATGGCCAGCGCTATCAGAGAACTGGTCACCACGGCAGCCCGGGGTTCGGTGGGGCTTCCCATCTGGGCGCTGAAAAACCGCGGAAGGACCCGATCATAGGACAGGGCCTGCAGCGTCCTCGGCGCGGCCAGGATACTTCCTAACGCGGATGACAGAGAAGCCGCCCACACCCCGGCCATAACAAAGGCGGGCCACCGGGCGATTTTCTCCATGATCAGGGTATCGCTGATCAGATCGGAGGGTTGGGCATGTGTGGCCATCCAGTAGGCGCCCGCCAGATACACCACGGAGGAAACCAGAATCGCCGTCAGGGTCCCGGCTGGTATGCTTTTACTGGGCTCCCGGAGATCTCCGGACATACTAATCCCCACTTCAATGCCGGTGACCGCCGGAAAGAAGACGGCAAAGGCAACCCAAAAGCCCACTTCACCCGCCGCCGGATCCAGGAGGGCCGGCTCGATGCTCTCCCCCCAGCCGCCGGCAAAGAAAGAGATGATCGCCAGCACTAATGCCGCCAGAATGCCGAACTGGATGCGCAGGGCAATATCGGCGCCCACATAGGCCAGTATAAAAAATCCCAGCAATACGACCGTTGCGACCAGCCGGGGATCCACAGACGGCAGGATACTCATGAGCGCTTCCGTGAATCCGATGATATAGAATGCAATGGAGATGGCCTGGGAAAGGTATAGCGGAATCCCGATGGCTCCGCCAATCTCAAGGCCAAGCGTTCGGGAAATCATGTAATAGTTGCCGCCGACCTTCACATCGAAACTGGTGGCGACCGTGGAGAGGGACAATCCGGTCAGCAGCGAAATCACGTTGGCCAGCGCCACGATGATCATGGCTCCCACCATCCCGGTCTGTCCGACTACCCATCCCAGTCGCAGGAAAAAAATGATTCCCAGGATGGTCAGGATCGTCGGGGTGAAGACCCCGGCAAGGGTGCCGAACCTCGCCTTGCTTGATTTCCCTGTACCCGATCCGGACGGTGTCACTCTCGGCCTCTCTTCATTAATACTTGCCCCCCTCTAAACTTCACCTGTTAAAAAAATAAATGTAGGAATATCGGTTTGAAAGATCAGTTGGTGTCGAATGGAATTGCACAACCGGTATGTGCATGATTCAGAAAAACATCTGTTAACCTGGATTATTCAGAAATTAAAGTAGAATAGCACGCTGAGAACATATAAAAATTGTAAAGAGAAATGAGAAAAGAGTGCGTTGTTTCATCACTCTCGGTATCTGAATATCACCTGCTCTCCCTGGTTGGGTGTTGGGGGACTCTTTCCTTGTTCCTCTTTTCTCTTAACTTTTTTCTGTAGTCATCCTGTTTTCTGTGTTCATCTGGGTATCATTTTTGTTATGAATTATTCAGATTATCCGGTATCCAATACATCTTCGATTTGGGCGCTCCGCACTAAAATTACCGAGCCGACCGACTGCACCAGTTGATTGAGATACCGGCCATACTCTTCGCATTCATCCTTGTCCGGGAACTGCATGCCCAAAAATGTCAGGTCACTCTCCCGGCTCTGTTCCTGAATTTGCGCCGCCAGAGACCGTCCGGTCGGGTCTTTCACCAAGACCACCGGCTCTGCATCAACTCTCGCTTCCTCCAGCATTTGGGCAATGTGTTCCCGGGCATGCTCACGGCCTTCAGCCGAATCGATGACCCGCAGCACTCTGATTTGCGCGCCGTGCCAGCTTCGGTGGCGCGTGATCAGATGACTGAGGATCAACATCAGTTCGGCATTTTTTCCCCGGCCGCCCCACCAGACATCGATGGTTCTTCGCTGCCCGAAGCTCCGGTCCGGATCGTGATTTAAAAACAACACCGATTTTCGCAGGAAAATCATCGAGCGCATTAATTGCAGCTGCAGGGCGATATTTTCGAGTTTATTGCTCCAGCCCAGCAACACGGTATTCGGGATAAATCCGCCCAGACCGTGTGCCTGCACCACCGTCAGAGCGCCGTGATAAAAGTCCGGCACTATCTCACTCTCTGCAAACGCCGCCATTTTTCGCTCCTGGATATATTTCCGGATATGTTTTTTGGCAGCTTCTTTATACCCCTGTGCGCTCAGTTCCTCCACATCACCGACCAGCAGCTGGAAAAAAGTAACCACGCCCTGTCCCTTGCTTAACCATTCACTCACTTCCACCAGTTGCTCTCTGTTGTAGGGCTGTCCCGTAAAGACCACCAGATTCGGGCGCCAGTTCTTGGAGCGCAGCTCTCTCTCCTCCAGGTTCAATAAGCCGTACCGGGTGACTGCAAACCAGAGACCGCTGCGGATATCTCCCCAGGTGCGCTGGAGTGACCGCCGCTCCAGGATGAAAAACACTCCGAAACTGATCACAATTGCGACAATAGTGGCGATCCAGTTGATGAGAAACATGGCGCCATAACAGCCCGCCGCACCGAGCAGAGACACAGTATACGGCACCCGGAATTTCGGCCGGAAACTGGGATTTCCAGCCAGTCGCTCCAGGCCGGCTGTCAGGTTAATCATGCCATAAGTATTTAAAAAGAACATCGAAATCACCGCCGCCACGAAATTCAAGCCCCCCATCCAGACGATACTCAGGGCAATGGCGGTGGTGACAATCACAGCGACTCTGGGCTCTGTCAGACTTCGCAGTTGTCCGGAAAAGATCCGGGGCAGCACCCGGTCGAACGAGAGCGCCTGCAACGTCCGGGGAGCCGCCAGCACACTTCCGAGCGCGGACGACAGCGTAGCCGCCCACACACCCAGCAGAATAAACACGGGCCACCGGGCGATCTGCTGCATAATCAGGTGCTCGCTGATGAGTTCTTCCGGTGTGGCGTGCGTGGCCAGCCAGACCGTTGCCACCAGATAAATCACGGAGGTGACCAAAATAGACGCCAGTGTTCCTCTGGGAATACTCCGGGTGGGATCTTTTAAATCGCCGGACATGCTCACCCCGATGGCAATGCCTGTCACCGCCGGAAAAAAGACGGCGAACGCCCCCCAGAAAGTGACATCGGATACCTCCGGAGGCAACATCGCCGGTTGAATGCTCGATCCCCATCCACCCAGGAAGAACGAGACGATCGCCAGGGCCAGAATCGCCAGGATCCCAAACTGGATCCGCAGTACGAAATCCGCCCCGAAATAGGCCAGGACGCCGAACAGGAGGACCAGGATCGTTGCCAGCATTCGCGGACTCATCACCGGGAAAACAACTAGAAATGCCTCCGTGAATCCGATGATGTAGAACGCCACTGAAATCGCCTGGGAAAGATATAACGGAATACCGATGGCGCCGCCAATCTCTAATCCCAGCGCCCGGGAAATGATATAATAGGTCCCCCCGACTTTCACCTCCATACTGGTGGAGACCGAGGCCATTGACAGGCCCGTCAGCAGCGAAATCCCGTTGGCGACGGCGACGATAATCAGGGCATGAATTAAACCGGTCTGCCCGACCACCCATCCGGTGCGAAGGAAAAAGATAATCCCCAGGATGGTGAGCACATTCGGAGTGAAGACGCCCGCAAAAGTACCGAACCGGGCTTTGGAGGAGGTGAGTTCAACTGTGCGTTGGTATGCCCTTGGCGACATAGAATTGCCACTCAGTCTACGGTAATGTCATTCGTTACAGGGAACACTGAACAGGGTATACCCGGAACCTTCTTCAATCGAGTTACAGAATATATTTTAGATCATCCTGATAGAATGTCACCCGGAAGAAACGCAGAACTGGAAAGACCTATGGATTCCTCTCTCGCGGTCATACCGGTTCACTCGCTATGCGACTTCGAATAAGGCAGTGGAGAGATAGCGCTCTCCGGAATCCGGTAAAATCGTTACGATAGTTTTGCCTCTGGCTTCCTCCCGGGCCGCGACTTTCATGGCAGCGGCCACGGCGGCTCCCGAAGAAATTCCGGAAATGATGCCTTCCTCCCTGGCCAGGCGCCGGGCATATGTCCAGGCGTCGGCATCTTCCACGGTCACCACGTCATCGACCAGATCGAGATCCAAAATCTCGGGTGTGAAGCCCGCCCCGATCCCGGGGATCTGATGGCTGCCCGGTTCTCCGCCGGAAAGCACCGGAGAACTCTCGGGCTCCACCGCAATGGATTGGATGGCCTTCTTCTTCACTTCCTTGAGGTATCGACTGGTCCCGGTGATGGTCCCGCCGGTTCCCACCCCGGCCACCAGGATATCGATCGCCCCGTCCGTGTCGCTCCAGATTTCCGGACCGGTGGTTTCGAAATGAATTTGCGGATTGGCCGGATTTGTAAACTGATTGGGCATAAAATAGTTATCCGGATCCGAGTCGATAAATTCCTCCGCCCTGGCGATAGCCCCCTTCATACCTTTATCGCCGGGAGTGAGCTCTAACCTGGCACCGAACGCCGCCATCATCTTCCGCCGCTCGATATTCAGGGAATCCGGCATGGTGAGAATAAGGTCGTATCCCCGCGCTGCACAGACGAACGCTAATGCAATGCCGGTATTTCCGCTGGTCGGCTCGACCACGGTGGTTCCCGAATTGATTTGTCCGCTGCGCTCCGCCTCCCGGATCATGGAGGCGCCAATCCGATCCTTGACCGAATATGCCGGATTCCGCCCCTCCACCTTCCCATAGATAGTCACATCCAGGCCTTCCGGAATTTTCGTGAGTTTGATTAATGGTGTATTGCCAATGCTTAAACTGTTATCATCAAAAAGTAACCCCATATCAGCTATCCGTTCTTCCTTGTTTGATTCTCTTCTCAGCAAATACGAACATAAATTTAAAAGATAATCTCCGGTTTCCAAAGATGAATACCGCTGGCCGCTTCCCGCACCGCAGTCCGTTCTGTTATCCCAGGAAGAAAATCCATGGTAACAGGCTCAAGAAGAAACTGCGGGTTTGAAAACCGAGCGCCGGGAACACCAGTTCCTGCTCGATGCCCGGCATATGCAGATACCGGACCTGCCCCACCACCCGGATAATCAACACCTGCACAGCAGCTTCCACCCCGGCCGTATACACCAACCCGGTCTGCTGCGTGTCTTCCAGGAGATCCCGCGCCCCGCTTTCCGCTGTCTGGAATTTGGTGTAATCGGTGTAGCCTAATCCGATCCCACCGAGGATCCCCAGGTCGAAGGAGGGGGCTTCAAGGCGAAGTTCCCCCTCGAAAGTTCCCGTATAGACACTTTCGTTCCAGGTATCGAACCCGGCAAATCGATCCGAATCCACCACGTTCTGGTAAAAGTACCCGGCGGTCACTGCCGGCCGCAGTGTCAACCCAATCCCGCGCCACCAGGCGTTCAGATGCCTGGTGGTGTAAATAAAATTCCGGCCCTTATCTTTCTGAAGATTTTCCTGAAGGTTCTTATCATCGTCTACCAGAATGAGTGTTTGCCACCGATGCCGAAGGCCATCGTAAAAGGAACGCCTGCGTCTTTGTGCCAGTGACATCACAGAACGTTCGAACTGACTGAGATACGGACGCATCAAACGAGCCGATCGCATTGTGCTTTCCGTAGCCGGCCCGCCGCAGATCTCTGATTGCAGTGATGGAAATCGCAAGAAGCGTTGATTCGAATCGGTCTGCGCTCCTGCGAATTCCAGACCGCCTGACAGCAACAGAGCAGTGAGTGCAATCCGGAAAATATATGTCATGATCAGTTTCCTCTCATCTCCCCTCTCTGCGAAGGGAATCATCATGTGGTTGGAACCATTTAATATCATGATTCATTGGGAACTTAGTCAAGTAGGTTTTCCAAAATTCTGCAGGGCGGCCCCTGAGATCACCGGGACCCCGGAATAACTCAACATACCTGACGCGGATACCGGTTCACTTCTCGGACATAGAATGTCTCAACATTCGGTATCAAAGAATACTTCATTCAGCGTCATCCCGGGGGCGCACCGGGGGTGGTGTCATCCCGGTGAGTCACGCAGTCAGCCCCGCATATCCCCGGTGGAGATCCCTCCCCCATACACACCAGGGTTCGGGAAGACACAGCGGGGGGGTTGGGTGGGAGTGTCGTTGGTTGGGTGCAGCACGAAACGTTCGGATTCTATCATTTCAAGAGACCTTACCAAACGGAACGTGGCTGCAAGTTCCGTATTGGCATACGACACAGAAGATGTCATCCCGAACCCCTGTGGTCCCAAGGGTGAGGGATCTCTACCAAAACTCCTGCGGTAGGATTACGCTCCATGAAGTACAGGACGTGTCCGGAGGCTCATCTGTGGTCAGATCATCTCAGGAATACCTGTTCCCTGGAATCCCGTGTCACTCCGCAAACACAATTTCCCCGAATTTCTCCGTGGTATGAAAATCCAGAATTTCCGGAGGGCTCCATGCTGAATACTCGGTTTCGGATCCGCCGTACTCAATCCGGCAGAGATTCGCCCGCCAAATATCCCCGGGTTGCGGGGGACGGTTCTCAGCGAAATGCAGCTGTGCGAAGGGTATCGCCGCCGTCACCACCCACCCCCGATCCTTCAGCCGGGCATTCACGTGCAGGGACCGACAATCCCACTGCGTGAGTGTCATCAAATCGCCGCGACCGACACCGGCGCGCCCGTCGTCATTCAGGACAATCGCATCCAGCACGACGTTCTTCGGAGAGAAATTGAATTCGTAATAGTACTTCAAACCCGACGCCGGAGCCAGAAACAGTTCGACCACATCTTCTTCGTAGAGGGGCTCGTCCCGCTCGGTATAGGTGGACACTACCTTCTCATCTTCCACCTGATAGCCCGCGTAGAGACAGTCATTATCCCAGAGAAGCTTACAGTATGTCGACATCCGGGGGAGCTCGCCGGTAACGCAATCCAGCAGTTCCATCGCCTCCGCATCCGTCCATGGTTCCTGCGCCAAACTCCCCTCGACGGGCACCGGCTGTTCGACCTTCCTGACATGATAGGTCTTCATGATATGAATCCCTTTCCTTCAGGTATCATTATATCTCATCCATCAGATCATCGACCACTCTCTCAATGAGTGTCTCCACCGGAATTTCGGGCTCGCCGAACCAGTCGACCATTTTGCGGCACTCGCCGTGCACAGAATTTTCCGCGCCCCCGGACTCCCGGTCGAATATCACCTTCCCGGCACCGAGCCGTTCCCGGATAGCCTCCGCCAGATCCCGTCTGGTCCAGACCCTGGGATGGCAGCAGTTCACAACTGCAGGCAGATTATCCAGATATTGCAGCGACCGGATAGTGACCCGGACAAAATCTTCGTATCCTATCATCTGAATTTTCGCCTCCGGATCCGGTCCCAGCGACCACCCGGCCAGAATATCCTCGGCCATATGCCTGATCACCCCGTGCTGCTCCGAATTTGCATGGGCATAGCGTACGTGAATACCCTTTCTTCCGGAATGATACAGAAAATAATCGATGAGTTTTTCAGCGGCATACCGGCTGCGTCCGTACTCGCTGTCCGGACGGCAGGGCGTGGTTTCGGAAAACGGCGCCGGACCGCTTCCGTATACGCTCAACGTGGAACCGTTAATAATATCGGCGGTCTGCGCATACCGTTCCACCACCCGCCCTACCCCGTAAAAATTAATATCCCAGTACAGCTCCGGCTTGAATTTATCCCAAATTTCCAGGAAAAGATAGTACACCTCCGGCAATTCCCGGGGATCGTCTGCGAGCACATTAAACTGTATCGTCTCCACACCATACTCATCCAGTTCCTTGCGAACGGCGGGCTGGCTCATCCTGGCTGCGCCGTAGACCGTCCACCCGTCCTCCGACAGTGCCTTGGCAAGCCGGCGGCCGATCCGGCCGGTGACGCCGAGAATAAGGGCGGTGCTTTCCCTCATCCGATCTCCTCCTGTTCGGACAATTCCAGAGAGCGTTACTGGTTCATCGTTGGCATCTTAATTCATTCGCGGGATGAATGAAACAATTCTTTCAGAATTGGCATGGCGTCCACATCTTCGTTCGACAACAATTCCCAGTCAATCCCGGATGGCGCGGGCGGCGTTTCTACATCGATGGTGTCTGCGGGAGTCACAATCACCGACAGCGGAACGTCGTGGGCATCGCCGGGAAAATCGTCAACCACCTGGATGCGATGCACCGTCGTCGCCACAGGCACGGCGTCGTGGCCGAGTTCCCGCAGTATGGCATACTCGAGATCGCTGTACCCATGTCCTTTGCCACATCGTTTGCCTGAGTTGGTCACCGCCACCGAACCGGCCACGATCAAATCCATCTGTGGCAATTGGTCCAGTGGCACGTGTTCTTGAAATCGCTGTCCCTTGCTGAGGCTGGCCGCTTGCGAATATTGCGATTCCGGGATTTTTTCCGGATTCAGCCGGGTGAATCCGCTGCGCAGCCGCGGCGTGGGCATATAGACGGTGATCCCCTGCTCCAGCGCCTTCAGGCGCACGTATCGCTGCGGAGCATCCGGGTTCACCTTGATCTTCCCCGCCGACTGAACAAGCGGATGCCGCATCAACTGGTTCGCAGCCTCTTCGGCACCCGCAAAGTTGGGAATCCGGTGATGGGGAGGAAACGGAAACCGTGCGATCTTTTGGGACTGCATGGTATCCCAGACATATTGACGTGCGTCATCCTTGTTATGGAACATGGCAGGTCGATCCGTCATAACGTTCTGACAACTCACTCATTTATGCTGTCACTGCTTTTATGAAATCCGGCAACTGGTAGAGATCATTTCCAGTACTTCCCGGAGCCTTTTTCGTTCTAACGCGGATTGTGTCAGATCGATATTCCATTCCGGATGAAGCCGGGCAAGGGCTTCCTGAATTTCCCAGTGATGGGAAAAGACTTCGCCCTGCAGTTTCCGCAGGGATCGATACTGAGCAGCAGTCAACACCCCCTTATTCACTTCGGTGGTATCGATATGAAAGGTATCGACCCGGGCTGCCTCAAATATTTGCCGGAGTTCCGTTTCGCTGAACTCTCCCGTCTGCTGCAAAATCCGCCTGAATCGGGCGGGATTTCGATAGGTGCTCCCTTCGAGAGGTAACAGGGATTCCGTGGAAATACGGTTTTCCTTCAGATGAGTGAGGACTTCCGGCGAAAGCTCGAATGGTTCCGTTGCCACCACCTCCTGCTCGAACAAATTCTGGGCGAAGAACAGAGCAATCAGGCTGAGGAGACCGGCGATGACCGGCGCCGTCACCCACCCGGAGGCGATCCGGCCCAGCACACGAAACCGGATACCCCGGGCGCCCTTTGCCACTGCCAGTCCCAGGACCGCACCGATAATCGCCTGGGAGCTGGAGAGCGGCACCAGCGGCAATGCCGGCAACCCATGCTGGAGCAACCACTGCTGTAATCCTCTGGAGGCAAATAAGAATAACACCAGCGATTCCGAAAACACGACAATGAACGCAGTAATGGGCGTTAATTTGAACAGGTCATTACCGACGGTCTGCATAACCCGATACGAGTACGTGTAAATCCCCACGCCGATGGCCAGAGCCCCAAAAAAAAATAACTGCTGGGTTCCGCTGATGGTCAGCAGGGATCCGATGCGGATCGGAGGGAACGGGGCCGCCGGGACAAATACCCCGACGACATTGGCGATATTGTTGGCACCCAGACTGTACGCCCCGAAGGCGCCGATGACAATGAGGGCGACCCGGTTGTAGGCATCCCGGCGCAGCAGGTGAATTTTGAGTCGAAAGATGGTCTGCCGGGCAAGGAGATAGAAGAACGCCGCAAAGACGCCGGCCAGGACCGGCGAAACGATCCAGGACGCCACAATTTTCGTCAGCGACTGGAAATCGGTCGGGGTTCCGCTGAAAATGTTCCACCCGATGATCGCGCCGACGATGGCCTGGGTGGTGGAGACCGGAAGGCGTAAGCGAGTCATCCAGGTGACTGTCACTGCTGCGGCCAGCGCCACCGTGAACGAACCCGCCAGCGCATTGATAGCGCCCAGGTTTCCCAGGGTCTCGGTAGCGCCGGCCCCGCTGAACACCGAACCCAGGATCACAAACACCGCGGCGATGACGGCGGCATTGCGGAATTTCACCATGCGGGTGGCAACGGCCGTACCGAAGATGTTGGCCGCACTATTCGCGCCCAGCGACCATCCCAGGAACAGACCACTTAGCAGGAAAAACCAGCTCATGGCTCAGCTCAGACGGAACGCTTTATCGCTGCAATCGACAATCTGTCGCTGACCTCTTCCGCCGTATCGGAAATGTTCTCGATGTCCTCGATGCAATCCCGCAGATGCATCTTCAGGCTGAGATGACCAATAGCATCATCGTGAAAAATTTTGCGCTTAATGCGGTCGGCGATGGTATCCACTTCCTTCTCGAAAAACAGCACCCGGTTCGTCCCGTCCCGGACGCGCTCGACATCTCTGAAATAAGACCGGATGGTTGCGATCAACTCTTCAATGCAGGTTACGGAGGCGTCCCCGAGATCCCGGATCATCTGGTGCAGGTCTGTGGGAAATTGCGGGCGTTCCACAGAAAACATCATCAGCGTTTCCGCCGCCACATTCAGCACGGCATCGGTATTCTCGATGATACCCAGCACGTCCCCCCGGGACTCGGGAATCAACGTCTGCGTATACAACCGGTTTTCAATTTCCCGCCGGAGTTCATCCGCCTCGCTCTCCAGCGAATCGATGGAAGCCAGCCGTTCATCAAAGGTGTCCATCTCACCGGTCAGGTAATACTTCAAGCCCTCTTTAAATAAGAGACCACCCCGAATCACCAGGTCCAGGTAATCGTCGATTTTCGATTCCATTTCCTTCGTTTTTCGAAACAGTACAGGCATAATTCACCGGCATCTATTTAAAGTTAATATGTTCTGCATATGTGCCCTCCACTCAACACCCCTTCACGATCCGATATCTGTTACCTGGAAACAGCGCAGCAGCACATTCCTTAGCAGCACATTCCTTAACAAGTGGCTATAGTATGTGGTTCCGCTGGGTAAATATCAAGTCTTCCCAGGGATAGAAGCCCGCGGCGCTCTGGGGAAGCAACCATTTCGGACCGAACAGAGAGGAAATTTTCTCAGGACAGCTGGCTGGCGTACTGGTTGAGTTTGGCGAGATACCGGGAGGCGATCTCGTCCGCTTCCTGTTGAGAACCCGCTTCCGCATAGACCCGCAGGATTGGTTCGGTGTTCGATTTGCGTAAATGCACCCAGTGATCACTCCAGGTGAACTTCACGCCGTCCTGGGTATCTGTCTCGGCGTCGGACGCATCTTCCAGAACCTGCTGCAGTAACTCATCCGGGTCGACGTCGCCGATAGTAACTTTCTGTTTGCTCATGACATACTGCGGCAGGCTCTCATAATAGTCCCGGAGAGTAGTGCCCTTTTCCGTCAACTGCTGCAGTACAAGTGTGGCCGCCACCAGGGAATCCCGCCCCAGGTGACTTTCCGCCAGGATCACTCCGCCGTTCCCCTCGCCACCAATCGCGGCATCCAGCTGGGCCATCCGCTCAGTGACGTTGATTTCGCCGACCGGCGTCCGCACCACCTCAACCCCGTATTTGGCCGCCACCTTGTCTACCGCCAGCGTGGTCGACAGGTTCGTCACCACCGGCTTGTCGAGCATGGACGAACCGACCTTCCGGAAGTGCGTCAAGACCGCATCGACTGCTATGACCAGCGTGTATTCTTCCACCAGGTACTCCCCGTTCGCATCGACCAGGCCGCACCGGTCGGCATCGGGATCAACTGCGATTCCCAGATCCGCCTGATGTTCTTGCACTGCTGCACACAGGCCGGAC
>DATFLS010000133.1:0-7580 GCA_035267465.1 bacterium | reverse complement strand
CGCGGGATTATACCACAGTTCGAGAATCGCCTGGCGCAACGCATCCGGATCACCCTGGGGAACATAGATACCGGTTTTTCGATTTTCGATCACATCCACCTGCCCCCGGACCCGGGAACATATGACTACCTTGCCCATTGACATCGCTTCCAGAATGGTAGTGACCCCATTATCGGTATCGGTGGGCAGCAAGGGTATCACTACAAACCTGGAGCGAGAATATAATTTGCGTAAATCTACATAATTTTTCTTCCCTACGATAATATTCCTGGGTAGATCATCAATACGATACAGTGATTTTACCGTCTCGAATAACTGCCCGCGAGATAATCCCGTCGCGATATGGCAAGGGATATCCAATCCTCGCAAGGCTTCGATTAAGGTCGGGTAATCCCGACTCTCCATACCCACCGCACAAATCAAATCAGACGGACCATTCATGGGTTGCCAGAATCGGACATCCACCGGATACTTCACAGTCGTGACCCTGGAAGAAGGGATTCCCAATTCTTTCACCGCAATATCACTCTGTACTGAAGAGGAAAAAACGATATGATTCAATGCTTTATGTGCATGTTTCATAATCCAGCGTTTGCGGCCTTTAGTCATCCAACTACTCTGCAGCACGTGTGGGACTTTCGAACGGGCAAATCGCTGCAGTATTGCGAACGGAAGTCCGACCTGCTCATACCAGGAAAACACCACATCATACTTTTTATGAACAAGAAAGGCCTCGATAATCTGGGCAATGATTGTCGGCAGAAACCGGTAGAAATAGCGGCGGATCGATGGCAAAGTGCGCAGATACCGTTCATCCAGCACATCGGCGTTGAGGGCATCATTCAGGTCCGACATCCGTGGGATCAGATCCTCTGATTCCATGCGAAGCACTTCGCTCCTCGACGGTTGATTTATTCCTTTTGAAACAATAAACAGTGTTCTCATAATAAATACTGCGTTCCTACAAAATCCGTTCTCCGGGAGAGATTTATCATAGTTACCTTCATCTGATTCGCCCATCCAGTCTGCAGGATATCACTCTGTTCCTGTTATAATAAGTGCCCATCAGGAAGGGAGATCGATCTGGAAATTTCAAGTCACCGCTTCCCTGGTTGTTATCTCATCTTGCTTTATCCTTGCGCTCTCACGTAATGCCTTTCTCTTTCTCCGCCATCTGTATCCCCGGACACGGCTCAATCTGTGCCGGGCCCATTCATAATAGGTATATGCGCGCAACAACCGAATGCCTAATGCCAGAGGACCAGTGGAATTCAATATGGTGGACCGTCCGATTTCGTAATGATCAGACAGATGAGAAGGATGAGGTGTTGAGACTGCACAACCAAACTGAAATCCCGCCGATCTCACCAGGGCTTTGATCGGGGAGTTCACTAAACCATATGGATATGAGATACTTATAACCGGAGATTGCAGCACATCCTCGAGATAGTATTTTGCCCCATGGATTTCCTGCCGCAGCGCACTATCAGGAATGGTTGTCAGATCACTGTGATCCATAGAATGAGCGCCAATTTCAAATCCGTTCGCCTGCAGTTCCCTAAGCTGATTGTCCTTTAACAACCGGAATGTTGGTATTCCCTCCGATTGATCCCACTCGTTCGTTTCCAGTTGACGATTACCTATCGAGAAAACAACCGCCGCCATTCCATATTTTTGGAGAAGCGGATATGCCAGGTTGTAGACATGCTCATAACCATCGTCAAACGTAATAATGACCGGCCGGCGCGGTAAAGCCAGTTCACCGGAAAGGACCAGTTGATAATCTTTGAAGGTAATCGGGGTGTAGCCTAACTGTTCCAAAAGTTTTAGGTGTTTATGGAATATATCCACATGGAGACATGTCCAATACTTTCTGCATATTGCTTTATTTTCGGAGATCTGATGATACATTAAGACGGTAATATTATCAGATTTTATATCTCCGTTTTGTTCCTGTTGTCTCAAGATTTCCGTAGGATAGAAATTCATTTTTTTCAATTATATTTGTTCTGTTAATTGTTCAGGTTGCCGGGACGTACGCGGAATTGTTGCAGATGTAATATCCTGGTATGATCGTTCAATAAGTTCACCGATTATTCTCCAATCATACTGTTCCCGAACCAGTTGATATCCATTGCGTGTAAGACGTTGTTGCAGCTGCTGATCTTTCAGCAGCCGAATAATCGCATCTGCAAACGCCTCCGGCTCGTCTGTAATCAACGCAGTCTCTTCATGCAGCACGTCAATCCCTTCACATCCCAGGGCAGTAGTAACTACCGGCTTTTGCATCGAAAGTGCCTCCAGGACTTTCAATCTGGTCCCGCCTCCCATACGCAGTGGGACGACATAAACCGCAGCACGCGCGATAAACGGACGGACATCTTCCACAAATCCGGTAATGGTCACCTGGTCCGATTCACGTCTGGCGAGTATATCCGGCGGATTATTCCCAACGATATATATATGTATCCCCGGTACCTGCTTTTGTAAAATTGGAAATACTTCATCCAGAAAATACACCATGGCGTCATAATTCGGGACATATCCCATCATCCCTGTAAATACCAGACTATATGGCTCCGGCTGGATCGTGGGTGGGCGAAAATACTCCAAATCAACTCCATTGGGGATAATGTATTTGGGTACCTCCGCTGTATCTGTATCCAAAATTTCCTTATCCCGCCGGCATGTCACGAACAATGCGTCCTGTTTCCGGCAGACTTCAATTTCCTCATCATAGAACCGGGTATATTCCCGTTGGTAAAAGAAACGCCGGATGCCGGACCACTCGAGTTCCGACATGCGGCGATAGTTGTCATATTCGACATTATGGCAATCGAGAATCTTCGTTGCATTACTGGGTACGTCAAAAAATGCCATGGAGGGAAACTCCGCCTGAACCATGTCAAATTCCTGCTGGGAACATAGCCGATTCAGCAATGAATGCATGTTTTGCGATTGAACATGGTTATACCAGTAACTGTGATTTGTAAACATAGAATATAATTGTATTATCCTTCGAAATTTTTGTCTCCAGGGATGAGTCACGACATGTGTTCTTTCTGCGAGTGCGGGGAATCGATGTTTGAATTCCGCGGCATCCCCCATATCTCCCATTGCAGCTACGGTAACATCATGGTGTTTCTGCAGATGATCCAAAATGTGAAAAATCCGTAACGCACCGCCAAAAGTCGGTGGTATAGGGATATATGGCAAAATATGCAATATTTTCATCTTCCGATCCTCGGTCTGTCAGGTTAACTGAACTACGATCCGGTTTGTGAAACTGCTCCCCGGCCGGAGTTAAGGAAATTATATATCTCTCTGTACCTCATATGCGAAAATCGTTATATATTTCTGTCATTCTGTCCAGATGAGATTGATCGATTCACTCCCGGCAACATTACCCGAATTTCGAATCTCACTCGATTCCCTATTTCTTTCATGTAAGGCCCAAATCATTCTCCGCGGATCACTCTCGATCGATAAGATTCATATCAATAATTGCATCAGTTTTCTTTCACTAACCAGATCTCCATTAAGAATTGCTCTTATCCGTTTAACTTTCAACAAGTATGCCATACTCAGAATGACGGGATGTTAGGTTGTTTCACACGCCTGGCAGAGAGCCATTGTAAAATTTTTTTCCAAGAATAGCCGGATATTGGTTATATCTTTAACAAAATTATATCCGATGAAAACAGTCACTTCATAAGTCACTATTTTCCATAGTTTCTCAATGCGATAGACATTTTGACAGGCAGGAGGCTGCGTGCGATACATCTGGAATGAAAAGTGCACTTCGATATATAGACTAAGAGTCGAATGAGTATGCTCATGAGGGATTCCCTGAACGTATACGATGCAGATTCGGCAATGACCCGAATACGGATTGAATTATTATGAATGAGGAGAGTTATGAAAAAAATCACTATGATTCTATGTATTTTGTTGTATGTACCCAGTCTCACTTACCCGCAGAATACTCGGAGTACACAGGAACAATGGCTGACTGCATACTTCGCGGCCTGGACACATTTTGTCCTGCCGGAGAGTAACTGGGGGCATGTGCAGACGCAGGACATTGATTGGGACGCTTTCACGCATCTGATTTATTTCGCCACCGGAGCCACCCCGGACGGTGCACTGGATCCCCCGGTAGGTCCTCATTACATTTTCAGTGAATCCCGTTTAAAAGAAATCGTCTCCGCAGCACATACTCATAAAACCCCGATTTTATATGCAATCGGTGGGTGGGGAAACTATCAGGGATTCCATCAGGCCATTACTCCAGAAGTACGCGAGACATTCATTGATAACCTCCTCGATTTGATGACAACGTGGGGATTTGACGGCATCGATATCGATATGGAGCCAATCGAGGAGACCGATACGGAAAATTATGCAGCCTTCATCACCAGGCTTCATGAACGGTTACAGGAGCTCGAGACACCACTTCTGGAGCGTCCGTTACTGACTGCAGCTGTGGGCTGGCAGCCCGAATTATTTGCGGAATTGCAGGAGAAGTTTGATCAAATAAATATCATGACCTATGATTATAGTAATGCCTGGCGGGGGTGGGTAACCTGGCACAATTCGCCGCTCTATAACCGGGGACATAAACTCCCCTTTTCCAGGAAACCCCTTCCCTCTGTAGAGGGCAGTGTCAACCAGTTTGTGGAATCCGGCGTGGATAAATCCAAACTTGGTATCGGGATTGATTTCTATGGCTATGTATGGACGGGAGTTTCCAAACCCAGAGAAGGCTGGATTTTCAAGGCTCCGACCGTCGAAGATAATATCCCCTATTACGAAATCATGGACAAATACTATCAGCCTGAATTCTATCACTGGGATACTATTACGAAAGCATCCTATTTGAGTATCGATTCCGGTGACCAAAAATTGTTCATCTCATATGACGATGAGAATGTAATCCGGGCTAAATTGAACTACGCAGAGCATCAAAACCTGGGAGGCGTCTTTATCTACGAACTGGGTGGAGGCCATCAGAAAAATCAGACATCAGGTGGTTCACAATCCTTGGTACAGCCGATCAAGGAATACCGATTGAACCAGCGGTCAGAGTAAAATGCGAAGCGACCAAAGAGGTCTGTTCCGAGGTAACTTCTGGTAACGGATATCTGATGTTTACTTCGTGGTTTCCACCCGCTGCCATAATGTTCCCAGCGGAAGATGCCGCACACGGACATTGAACCACACCAAGGCCCAGAGATGTAACCGGGCGGAAAAGAGTAACAGAGACCAGCCAAATTCCTTCAAACTTCTGGGATAGGTTAATGCGGGTTTGGCTCCCTGGAGAAATTCCAGCCGGGCTGAGCGCATCCGATATGGTGATGATCGGAGATAATCTTGTGCATACCCTCCTGCTGATCGTACTTTTTGCTTCAACCAATCCCGATAACTGGTCGGATATTTCACATAGACCAATGATTCGGGACTATACCGGATCTGATATCCCTGCTGGGCGATAAGATGTGAAATCACCGCATCTTCGGCCAGAGCATCTTCCGGCACTCGGTTTATCAACTCCCGTCTTACAGCAAAGAAGTAGCCGGAACAAAGCAGAAATTTTCGTTTGGTATCCCGGTGTAATCGCATCTGGTGGATGCTGTCCGTGAGCAAATGTGACCAGTAACCGAGGAGGGTCTGTCGGGAATTCACGCTGACAGGATGTCCGCTCACTGCTCCCACTCTCCTATCCTGAAACGGCGCCAGAAGTGTGACGAGTGCATTCTCCCCCACCTGCACATCGCCATCACTGAGGACGACAAGACGACCCCGTACTGTGTGCAGTGCAATGTTCAATGCCGCCGGTTTTCCCTTCTGCGGATCGCGAACATGCCTTATATAAGGGTACCGGTGTGCATACTGATGCACAAC
The DNA here is from genome assembly GCA_035267465.1 of bacterium. Taxonomy (GTDB): domain Bacteria; phylum Fidelibacterota; class JAANXI01; order JAANXI01; family JAANXI01; genus DATFLS01. The sequence goes on along the minus strand of DATFLS010000133.1, from coordinate 1,676 downwards.
TGCAGTGGTCTCAGGATCAGGACAGACGACAATGATTTCCGAATCTTCCGGCAACTGGGTGATAAATGCCTCCATGGCCGGACCGATGGTTCCGGGCTCTTTATAGGCAGTGATCAATATACTCACATTCATTTTTTACCTCGGCTCTCTAAATGTTACCAATATCAAAACGGATGCCATTGAAAATGTATGGCATCCTCGGGCTATTCACAGAAGCGGTTGATCTGCTTAACGCCGGATATCCAAATTTTGCATTTGTTGAATTGGCAGCACCTTTTTTAAATAAGCCCATTCAGTGGCTGTTACCAATCCCGTACTCCCAAGCATAATTACATACAGGATCATTCCCAGACCGAGACCAAGGATCCAGGACAATCCGACTGAGTTCAGGAGTGTGAGAAACCAGGTGAGAATCACGCCGTTGATAATAATCTTCAAGGGTGTTGCAAAGGTATAGCCGCGAAAGTACATTTTCGGAACGAGTACCAATGCCATAACCAGAATGAAAACTTCCGTCAACAGGGTAGTTATGGCCGCTCCGATTCCGCCGTTTCCGAAATTCGCCTGGGCCAGGGGGATCAGCACCAGGTTTATTCCGATATTCAGGAAGGTCGCAACGACTGCCACTCCCGCAAAAAGCCGCTGTTTATCAGCAGCGAACAGGGTGTGCCCGAGGATGAAATCGACATAGACGAACACTACCCCAATCCCGAAAATCTTCAGAACAACGACAGACGGAGCATATTCATCCAGTCCATAAAACAATTGAATGATGTGCTCTGCGTGGACGAATAGCACCGCTGCCACCGGAATCGCCAGGAACAGAATAAATTTCAAACTTTTCTGAAATACCAGTCTCGCGTCAGTGCTTTTCTGAAAAGTCAATCGCGACAGAACGGGAAAAATCACGGCGGTGAACACAGTCGGAAAAATCATCACGATATCGAAGAACCTATAGGCTCCCCCATACCAGCCCACTACTCCCACAGACGTCATCATTGAAAGCATTATAGCATCAATTCGATAGTAGATGACACCGAAGGAGGAGTATAAAAAGAACGGCAGACTGCTTTTCATCACCGCCCTGGCTTTTTCCCAGTTAAAGCGGGGGACATACGAGAGGAGGATAGACGAGTACCTCAAATAAATAAAGAACTTGATTGCCGCACCAATCACCATAATGATGGCCACCGTGATGGTCCGTGCGCCAAGAGCCAGCGCTGTAATCACCGCAATCGCCACCCAGAGTTTTTCCACCACCACTCCCAGGGATGAATATTCCATGCGCTCAATCCCCTGGAACCCATCCCTGAAGACATAAGCCATTTCCTCCCAGAGTTTTGCAATACACAACACAAGTATCAGAATTTTCATATACCTCGGATAGCCTGCAATCACGGCAAATACAAAAATCCCTGCCACAACCACCAGCCACAGAATCAATCGAATACCGAAAAAACTGATGAGTATATTGGGTGCCTGCTCCCGTAAACGAGCAATTTCTTTGGGGATGAGATGCGGCCCTCCGAAACTAATCATCCATCCCAGAATGGTCGCAATAGAAATTGCAAGATACAGTCTGCCGAATTCCTCGCTTCCCAGATACCGGGGGAGAAAAAAGAGCAGCACGAATCCGGATATCCAGGAGACTGCCTGGGCTCCCATCAATACAGAGG
>DATFLS010000132.1:0-7711 GCA_035267465.1 bacterium | reverse complement strand
CTGGCTGAAGCTCCGGGGAACCCTGGTAACCTACAGTGCCACCTATCCGGCCAGTGCAGCCTATTCCAACGTGTACTATATCCCCTATCGGGCCCGGATGCGGGTTCCACTCCAGGCGACGATGCAGTTGCCCTCGAACTTCGAATTGACACTGGACGGGGAACTCAGCGGACCGCGATCCGTAGATTATACCACGAATACTGAACTGGGTGGATACAATCTTCTCAACGCAACGATTTCAAGGAGTTTCCGGGAGAGGATAACCATCCTGCTGTCAGCATCGAATATTTTGAACGAATCCTATACCCACTGGGAACAGTACCCGAAGATGGGAATTCAAGTATTTTTGGGAGTCCGAGCGAAATTGTAATCAGGAAACAGAGTAAGTGAGCAGGAGGATGTGTTAATGTCCATTTTTGAAATTATCATGAAGGGCGGTATTCTGATGATTCCGATTGGCCTGTGTTCGATTATTGCGCTGGCCATTCTCATCGAACGGTTGGTCTCGCTGCGGAGTATCCGGATCAACGCCCGGGCGTTCATCACCCGGGTCAGGAATATCCTGCTGCGCGGCGATGTGGATGAGGCGATCCGCATCAGCCAGGAAACTCCGGGACCCATTGCAGCCATCACCATCGCCGGACTGAAAAAGCACGATCGTCCCAGGGAAGAAATTAAAGATGCCATGGAAACGGCAGCGCAATCCGAGGTGTACTATCTGGAAAAATATCTGGGTATTCTCGGAACGATTGCTGCCATCGCTCCCCTCATTGGATTCCTGGGAACCGTCACCGGAATGATTCGGGCATTTATTCAAATCCAGACGCTCGGCGGTAATGTGGACGCCAGTGTGCTGGCGGGCGGCATCTGGGAAGCCCTGATTACGACGGCCGCCGGGTTAAGCGTGGGCATCCCCGCCTTGATCTTTTACAACTGGCTGCAGGGAAAGGTGGAACATCATGTCTTTGAAATGCAGGAAAGCTCCGGGAATATGATGGATATCTTACTGGAGCGGGAGGTGGTGAATGAAAATAGAATCTAACCGAAAATTGATGGTCACTTTCTCCGCTATTTCCTTAACCGATATTGTACTGCTGCTCCTGATTTTCTTCATGCTCACCTCGTCTTTTGTGGTCCAGCCGGGCATTAAGGTGCGGTTGCCCAGAGCCGCCACCGGTCAGGAAGCCACGGAAGACCGGGTGTTCATCACTGTCACCAGCAGTAACCAGATCTATCTGAATCAGGTGCAGGTCAACCGGTCCCAGCTCGGAGAGCAACTCCGGCAGATCCTGCGGGAAAGTGACAGGCTGGTGGTTATACGGGCTGATAAAGATATCTCGCTGGAATCAACCATCCGCATCGTCGATATCGCCAAACTCGCCGGAGCGGAACGATTCATGATAGCCACAGAACAAGCATTATAACAACTGATCTGATTGTTATGGATACTTTATTCACCGATATAAGAAAAACGCTGGCCATGTCAGCCGGCCTGCATGTGTTATTGATGCTGCTGTTCATTTTCACCGAAACCGGATTCGATTTTGATACCTCGGGATTCACGGAGGTGAGTTTCGTCGCCTCCTCCCAGGCCCAGTCCGATACCCCTGCTCCTGCGCCGAGTTCCGTCGTCGAATCCGAGCTGGCAGAGACCCCGCCCGAAGCCACCGAAGCGGAACAGCCGGAACCGGAGCAGCAGGAACCGGCCAGCGCCGGTGGGGCGGAATTATCGGACGTGCCGGTGAATCTGCCTCAGCGCCGCATGCTGGCGGAAGAAGAAACCGTCGTTCGGAACCGGGAATCGGAGAAACTCGCCACAAACCAGGGGGCCAGTGACATGCCGTCACGGGTCGGCCGGTTTGACTCCAGGCAACCGGGCGCTGTGAATCCGGATCGTTCTTCCGGCGAACGGCTCACTGCCAGTCCGCAGCAGATGGCCATGGATTCCCGGGGAATTTCGCCCACCACGGAAGTGGGGGCGCCGGCTGAAACACAACCGTTTTCCATAGAAGGGCAAGCGGCAGAACGATCCATACTGAACAAGGTGATCCCGGAATATCCGGCCGGCGTGGATAAGGAAGCCACCATCCGCATCCGGTTTACCGTACTGCCGGACGGCCGGGTGGGACAGATGATTCCGATACAGAAAGACTATCCCAGACTGGAAGAAATCACCATCCGGGCACTCAAACAATGGCGGTTCAATCCGCTGCCTTCCGGGGCGGAGCAATCCACCGTCCAGGGGATTATCACCTTCCGCTACGAGTTGTTGTGACGGGACAGGCAGGCGGATTTCGATGATCCCGATTCCACTTCTGTGATTGGGATGACGGGCCGGGTGTATTCCTGAAACAATAGGTTTTAACGCACCCCTACAGTAGCGTCATTCCGAGGGGCCTGTTGTGTGAACCCCGAGGAATCTCCACCGTGACTCCACAGGAGTGGCTGCGCTCCGGAAGATTCGGGACGCGCCCCGGTGCCGGACGGACTGCCCGGCGTCAAACGGAGTCGCGCAATCGGGCCCTCATATCTTTGGTGGAGATCCCTCACCCCATTGAACAACAGGGGTTCGGGATGACATTCTAGAACGTGAATGCCGGAACCGGACGGTAACATGCATGTTATTAGGTGCCGTTTCTGATCATTCAAGGCGAAGTGTCATCAATGTAATCATTTCTCATGCACATTCCAGATGCGGGTCAGATGGTATTAGGTTTGCCAGTACCCTCTTGGACTCCGGAGGGTTCGTGACAAAAGTATTGAGTGCATTTGATAGAGGCAACGAGTGGAGTATCCGCTCCGTGATAGTCCACCTTCGATTCCGGTACGATATCAGGTATAGACAGTGTCATTCCGGAGGGTTCTGGTGTGTGAACCCCCCGGAATCTCCACCGGGGCTCCTTCGGAATGATTACGCTCCGGAAGATTCGGGACGCGCCCCGGTGCCGGACGGACTGCCCGGCGGCGCAGGGAGTCGCGAAGCCGGATCGTGCTCACTCCATCAATGCACCCAAATACCTTCCAATGCCCCAGACTCCTGTTTTGATTCCCGCCAGCTCGTACTATATTATCCGAGTTAGATCAGGGACAGATCCGGGGACGTCGAATGAAGAACACAGGCTACATCCTGATACTCCTGCTTGCCGCATGCCTGCCCATCCTGTGGATGGGATGCACCCGGCCGTCTACCGCGGAATTGCCTGATGATCCAACGTCACTCGCGAATTTCAGGGATGTTATCATTGAGCATCTGGACCTGGACCTGACGGTTGATTTTTCCGCCAGGACATTGTCCGGAACTGCGGTGCTGCATCTTGACAACATCACCGGTACCGACCGGCTAATTCTGGATACGCAGGATCTTATCATTCAAAGGGTTACCCGGGGAGAGGAGTCCGCACCGGTGGACTACAGACTGGGCGAAGCAGTACAATATTACGGGCGGCCGTTCATTATTCCCATCACGCCGGAGACCGAGCGGGTCACGGTTGAGTACACCACCAGTCCCGACGCCCCGGCACTGCAGTGGGTCGTTCCGGAGCAAACGGCATCCAAAAGCAGTCCCCTGCTGTATAGCCAATCCCAGTTTATCCTTGCGCGCAGCTGGATTCCCTGCCAGGATACCCCGGCCGTTCGCATGACCTACTCTGCGGTTATCCGGACCAGCCCGGAATATTTGGCGGTGATGAGTGCGATCAATCCGCAGAGCAAGAACAACTCCGGCGTCTACCATTTCAAGATGCCCCAGCCGATTCCTTCGTATCTGCTGGCGTTGGGTGTAGGCGACCTCGAGTTCGAGGAGATCGGTCCCCGGAGCGGGGTGTATGCCGAACCTCCGGTGGTTGATCGCGCCGCCTGGGAATTTGCGGAAACCGAGCAGATGATTCGGGTGGCAGAGAAACTGTACGGTCCGTATCTCTGGGAACGCTATGACATGCTGATACTGCCGCCCTCCTTCCCGTTCGGAGGGATGGAGAATCCCCGGCTGACCTTTGTCACGCCCACCATCCTGGGAGGGGACCGTTCGCTGGTGGACCTGATTGCGCACGAGCTGGCCCATTCCTGGTCGGGCAATCTGGTCACCAACGCCACCTGGAACGATTTCTGGCTGAACGAAGGCTTTACCGTGTATTTCGAGCACCGTATCATGGAGTCGATCCGGGGCAAACGGTTTGCAGAGATGCTGAGTGAACTGAGCTATCATGACCTGGAGCAGACCGTGGAGGAACTGGGACCGGACAATCCCGATACCGCCCTGAAACCGGATCTGGCGGGACGGGATCCCGAGGCGGCCTATTCCAGCATTCCCTATGTGAAAGGGTTTTTCTTTCTGAAAATGCTGGAAGAACAATTTGGCAGAGAGACCTGGGACCACTTTTTAGGGATGTATTTTCAGCAATTCAGGTTCAGATCCGTGTCCACGGAACAGTTCGAAGAGTATTTAACCGGTACTCTCCTCAGAAATGATCAACAGCTGAAGGAGGAGCTGCGGATTGACGAATGGTTATACCGGCCGGGCATCCCCGGGAATATTCCGGTGGTGGAGTCTGGGGAGCTCACCAGAGTGGAACGGGCGGCCGGATCGTTCACGAATGGTGGCAACCCGGCCAGGATCGACACCACAGGCTGGACTTCGCATCACTATATCCACTTTTTACAGCAGCTGCCGGATTCCCTGGGAGTGGATCGACTGAAAGCGCTGGACGACACCTTCGGATTCACCACCACCGACGACACGCCTCTCCTCCGGGTCTGGCTGCCGTTAGCCATTCGATCCGGATATCAGCCGGCCTTTCCAAGGATGGAAACGTTTCTCACTTCGGTCGGCCGGGTGTATCTCATTGAGCCGGTCTACACCGCGCTGGCGCAGACAGAACACGGTCTGCAGGAGGCCCGGAGAATTTACCGGGAGGCGCAGCCCTTATACCATGCCATGGCCCGGAATGCTATCGAACGGGTGCTGGAGACATCCGGTTAATCATTAGTTGAAGACGGAGCAATAGCACGAGTGAGGAATACGGAAGCCCGTTGTCAAAAGATCTTTTATTGACTTTGAGGTTATTATCAAGACTCAGATTGTTCGGCTGTCAAAATACAGTGAACAATTGACCACTGACAATTGACATAGCAAGAATTCTCAAGTTCATGAAAATCAACCAACATGTCCCGCTGGCGCCGTTAAACTGGTTTCGCACCGGAGGTGCGGCCGAGTACTGCTGCGAGCCGGTCACCGATGAAGATTTTCGGGAAGCACTCCGGTATGCTGATCAGGAGGACATGGATATGTTTGTCCTTGGGGAAGGGGCGAATATCCTGATCAGCGATGCGGGCTTTCCGGGGCTGGTTATCCGGCCACAGAATACTGAGAAGCGGGTAGTTGAAGGTGGGCAACCGGGCGATCCTGTGCGCATTCATGCAGGCGGCGGAGCGGAAATGCAGGATGTTATCGATTACTGTCTGGAGCGCAACATCATCGGATCGGAGGAATTCAGCGGTATTCCCGGGACGGTCGGCGGGGCGGTCTATATTAACCTGCACTACTTCGAGCATCTGTTGTCAGAGTTTCTGGTGAGCGCCCGGGTGATGCACCGGGCGTCCGGTGCGATAGAAGAAGTGGATACCGGGTGGTTTCAATTCGGCTATGATACATCCCGTTTACATAAGAAAGAGCATATCCTGCTGGATGCGGAGTTTGTGCTAAGGCAGGGTAATGAGACAGAAGGCGCCTATGCCAGAGGCCGCCGGGACGAAACTATCCGGCACCGGGAACGGCGGTATCCCCGGTCCCATACCTGCGGGAGCTTCTTCCGGAATTTCCCGGAAGAAGAAGTCTCGCTGGAAGTCAACGGCACCCTGATGATTTTCGTGGCCTATTATCTGGATAAACTGGGCATTAAGGGGGAATTATCCGTGGGCGATGCCATCGTCTCCTTTCAACACGCCAATATGATTGTGAATCGCGGGGAGGCGACGTCGGAAGATATCGCCGGACTGGCCAGAAAGATGCAGGAACTGGTCCGGGACCGGTACGGCATCACCCCCCAGCCGGAATGCCAGCTGGTCGGGTTCCGGGAGTATCCGCTTTTAACATAGATTGATAGATAAAACAGCCGGAGAGGAGCAAAAAGTGAAAAGGCAGAAGGCAAAAGGCAGAAGCATGAGTTGGGGAACTCAGGAATGAAATCCCTGATGTGGTGGGCTCAATACCGGAGTCGGGTATTCAATTGAATCGGCTCACGGTTCATTGGTTCATCGTCAATTGTCAGCGGTAAATTGTGTAAAGGCTGACGACAGGTTGTAGTGACGCTAAGGTGCATATAATACACATAAAATGACTTCATTGCCGAATGTCCTTGGATTTGAACGCGATTTAGGATTTCTCAAGGCTTGCTTTTCACTTCTGCTCCACGGGAGCCCCTCTGGGGCCTTTTCACTTTTATCCAGCGAGCGCCACCGGTTAACAAATGACGATCAACAACTGACGGTTGACAAATGACAATCAACGACTGACAAATAAACGGAAGGAATCATGCATTTTATTATCACCTGGGAGATTTATGCCGAAGGAGAGGAAGAGAAGGAATTGGATCAGCAGATGAAGGCGTGCCTGGATGGGTACAATATCGTGCAGATACTCAGCACCACCTGTGTGGTGAAGGTTGATGAGCAGCAATTGTATGCCGAACTGCACAAACGGTGGTCGGAAGTTTCGGAATCCAACCGCGGGAAACTGGAATTCATCATGAGTCCGCTGATGAAAACCGGCCAGTACGCCGGCTATTTCCGGCAGGAGAAATACCAGGCCCTTACTTCCGAACTGGGTTCTCAATAAGTCAGTACTCATAAATCAATACTCCAATACTCAATTAGCAAAATCCACCTTTCCCGACCCCGGAGCTATGGGTATAAGTTTCGGTGCGAACGCACTCCTGCAAAGGTACGATGAAGTTCTCCCAAATTCCGATTATCTGGCGGTCTTTTCTTGTAAGAACTTGCCGGCACTTGTAAGAACTTGCCGGCACTTGTAAGAACTTGTCAGCACTTCAGTCCCTCCTCTGGGGTACTTTGTGTTTCCTTTGTGAAACTCCGTGCTCCCTTTTCACATTTCACGTTTCACGTCTTGCTATAAACCATTGACAACCGACAATTGACATATCAAATTTAATTGTCTACTATTTACAGCATACATGAGTGTTATTGTGTTCATTCCGGCGGTTCTCCCTGTGCCGGAAGATATGTTCAGTGAGCAACATCAGATAAAACGGTTGAACAGAAGAGATATGATAAATGGTAAAGTATCATGTCATCCCCGTGTTGATCCCCGGAATCCTTAGGGGCCGCCGTTATATTATTCGTCCGGCTGGAACGCCGCATGGATTTGCGCAGTTGATCGGTGACAGGTACAGACTTGTTACCGGAGAAGTCCGGGGAGGGTTGCCAGGATATGCAGACCGAATCTCTGTGGCATCAGGTCCTGGCTGCAGCCATCGCTGGGATAATTATTTGCGAAGAACGCAGAATTGAATCATGACCGTGAATCGCGTAACCGGAACAGAATGGGAGTTCTACTGACTTGCCGCGGATGTCTGCGAATTTACTACCGATTTTGTAGATTACATTCCACATGAACAGATAAATCTGATATCAGAGAACGCCATGGCCAGAATGCTTGAAAAACGAACCAAACAATTTCGAAATGACTGGATGTACG
>DATFLS010000131.1:0-2069 GCA_035267465.1 bacterium | reverse complement strand
TTTGGTAAGCGCCTGCGGTATGAACTCTAAATACCAGGTTTATAGTTTTGATTAAGGAGGTTAAGGCAGGATATGAGTAAAGAAGCGTACACGACCACAGACGAAAACGCACTCCAGCAGAAAGAGCTGGAGCTGGTACAGGAAGGGTATCAGAACACTGCCAATGAACGGTTATCGCCGGGCGGTTTAGTTCACTCTAAAGAGACGGCGTTAGTGTCCCACCCCGAAGCAATCCATTACCGCGAATAGAACTCAACCACCTGGGGAACGTCGCATTCGGCGGGGACTTCATCCCGCTCCGGCAGCCGGACGAACTCCACAGTCATTTCCGGCTTGGACAGGTCCAGGTAGTCCGGCGGATTCGCATTTTGCAGCGCATCAGTGAAGGCCTCAATCTTCCGGCTGTTCTCCCGCACCGATATTTTGTCTCCGATCTCTACCTGATTGGAGGGAATATCCACCTTATTACCATTTACCTGTATATGGCCATGAGAGACCAACTGCCGGGCCTGATAAATCGTCCGGGACAGGCCACCTCGCAGTACCGTGGCGTCCAGGCGCCTTTCCAGCTGTTGAATCAACCGGTCGATGGTATACCCCTCCTGACTGGTCGCCGTCCTGAAATAGTTGACCATCTGATTTTCCTGGATATTATACTGCGCAACCAGTTTCTGTTTCTCCAGGAGCTGCTGCTTGTAGTTCGACATCCGGCGCCGGCGCTTCATCCGGCCATGCTGCCCCGGCGGATAAGGTTTCCGGTCCATGTATCGGGAGGCCTTCGGCGTCAGTGGTACTCCCAGATGCCGGGATCTTTTAACTTTGGAATCAGTATTCTTCATCGAAATATCACCGCACGGTTACTCGATTTCCTGTTTTCATTTATTTCGCATAACATTGCACTGAAATTTTCCCAGTGATTCTTCCACATCTTCCCATTTATATAACAATCACTGTCATCTTTGTCAAATACATCTATCCCAGAGATGGAAAGCGCAGCGCAAGTTGAGTTATTGCGCTTCAACTGGCCGGTTTGTGCGAACATCTCTGAGAGACCCATTATTCGGGGGACCAGGGTGTGTACGGTCGCAGGGCGATCTGTTGTTGCTGATAGGTCATTGTGACGGTCCGATCGGCTTCCACAGCCTTCATGGTACCATCCTCCAATTGTACGATAAAATTACATGGAGTATCAAACTGCAGATCTTGTTCGCCGTCGCCATCCAGGTCGATCTCATTTCCGAACCCTCCGGCGGCTGTTCGGCCGACGTACAGCCTGTCTCTCACATCCCCGAGGACCGACTCGAATCCATGTGCAGTGTGCCGAAAGCTGGCTTTGACTTTCGATGCCGCGGGGTCATCCCCTCCCCTGGGATAAACGAAAATCAGGAGCGCGCTGTCCGGTGTCTCATAACGTACAGGCTGGAGCCAGCCGTACGTACTGCGGATCTGTTCGCTGTCTGCTGACAATTTCACCTGTCCATTCACGCCAATGAAGTGTTGCTCATCGGATCCTCCGGTTAAGGGCGCGATGAAGAACTCCCCGTGGGCATCCGGAATGCCCTGGCTGCCCCCGGCGAAGGAACGCGTGGCGTGCTCCATTGCCCGGACGCCGGAATTCCGGAGGTCGGTGGCTCTGCCCGCCTCCAGCAAAGCACCGACTGCAAATGCGTAATACGGCGTGGAGTATCGATGCTCCCGGTGCAGATAGGGATCGATGATGGCTCCATTCTCATCCTGGTGCCGGACCGCCACCCGGCAGATACCTTCGATGGCATCCAGATACCGATCCCTGGAAATATCCAGCGGTTCCCAGGGTCTGGCGGTGAGATGAAAGCATACTTCCGGTGAAGGTTCCGGCACATCCTGCGCCAGTGTATAAGAAATCATTATCCCGGTGGATAGGATAGCGATGATGCTCAGCCGGAATTTCAGGTTATAGAATATTTCTGTGAACTGCTTCAGAAAATATGACAGATATTTCATGGTTGTCTCCCGGATAAGATCGATGCGTGAATTTTCTGGAATGTGTTCTTTACACTGCCACGGCCGCAAAACTTGCACAACTCCGG
>DATFLS010000130.1:0-9613 GCA_035267465.1 bacterium | reverse complement strand
CATAAATCCCCCGGGCCTGCTTCAGAGCGCGCTCCCGGTGATACCCCTCAATTTCATTGGCCACATTAATTAAGCCGCCAGCGTTGATAACATAATCCGGCGCGTATAAAATATCCCGGTTCTTCAGAAGTTCCCCATGCTTCTCCTCATGCTCCAGTTGGTTGTTTGCTCCTCCGGCAATTATTGCAAAAGGAAATCCCTCCAGAGTCTGATCATTGATAACACCGCCCAGGGCACAGGGAGCAAAGATGTTCGCATCTACAGTATAGATATCCTCAGTCCCGACAACCCGGGCATCAAATTCCTCCTCCACCCTTGTCGTTTTTTTCTCATCGATGTCGGTGACTATCAGCTTCGCCCCGGCGGAATGAAGATCTTTGGCGAGATAGTATCCCACGTGTCCGACACCCTGGATAGCCACGGTCTTGCCTTGCAGGTCTTCCGAACCCCACCGATGCTGGGCGCAGGCTTTTATTCCGTAAAATACACCCAATGCCGTCACCGGTGAGGGATCTCCGCTCCCGCCGATAACCTCGTCGATTCCAGTGACATAATTGGTCTCCACACGAACCCATTCCATATCACTCACCGAGGTACCGACGTCTTCCGCCGTGATGTATCGCCCGCCAAGGCCGTCCACAAACCGGCCGAAACTCCGAAAAAAAGCTTCGGATTTCATGGCCTTCGGATCACCGATGATCACTGCTTTTCCGCCTCCCAAATTCAATCCGGCAGCTGCGGCTTTATACGTCATGCCCCGGGATAAGCGCAGGACGTCTTTCAAAGCTTCATCTTCCGAACCATACGGCCACATCCGGCACCCTCCCAGCGCTGGTCCTAAAGTGGTATCGTGAATGGCAATAATCACTCGCAGCCCGACAGTCTTATCGTGACAAAACACTACTTCCTCATGCTCGCGCTGATCCATCAGGTCAAAAATACCCATCATTTCCCTCCTTTGATGAGGTTCACTCATACTATGTTATGGAAGCTTCCGAGCGTAATCGCCGCATCGAATACGCGAACTGACTCATCTGGTGAATCGACTGAAAACTGGTATCCATTATTCCCGGTACGATGGAGAATCAGGCATCTAGATAATCCCACAAATGGTATGCCAGAAGGTCAGAAATGTGACCCTCCCTAACACCTGATATATCGATGTATTCAGGAAATTTATTCCCGTATACCATTTGCTGTGTCCCAATACTGAAAAGATCCCGTTTCCGTATTCCCATATTAGACAGAAAATCGAGCGTTCACAAGCCAAAGGATGAATTATTCGGAACTTCTCAATAGAAAATTCCTTCAAATGTGTGGAAATTATATGAAGAAGACAAACATGAAAATGTCTTCGACGTTGCTTTAGAACAGGGAAGTGCTTAAATTTTCAACAAATGCGCAAGCGCAAGTTTATATCACAAATAACTGAGTTTCTCCAGCACGTTCGATTTGGTTATCTGGTATTCACTTCCCTGATTATAGTCGGCATTACATTCGGCCTGTTCGAACTCGTTGAACGCACTCTTTTTACGGAACTCTCCCAGCAAACAATGCGATGGTTATACGTCAGCCGGGGGGTGGTTTCTTCCCTGCTTCTCATGGTCTGGGCGGCATGGACAGTGTTCCAGTACCGCGATATCTATGCAGAACGCCTGGCACAGACCGAGGAAAAATACAAACAAATCTTTGATAATGCCCCTGATGCACTCATCACTATCGACAACAATAACAGGATTACTTCGTGGAACCGGGGGGCCGAACAAATTTTCGGTTGGAAACAGGGCGAAATCATCGGGAAGAGTGTCAGCACCCTCATCCCGCATGATTTAATGGAAGTCGGAGAGCTGCTCTGCCTTGCCTACGGAATCAAACAGCGCGGTTTCGTGAAGAACTATGAAACCGAACGACTGCGTAAATCGGGTCAGCGGGTACTGGTACAGCTCACCGAGACAGTGATTCCCGCCGAAGATAACAGCGGCATCTCCCAGCGCGCACAAATCCTTCGGGACATTTCGGAATTACGGATTAACGAGAATCAGATGCGGCAATCCGAACGGTTGGCGACGGTGGGCCATCTTGCCGCCGGCGTGGCCCATGAAGTAGGAAATCCATTGACTTCCATCTCCTCCCTGGTACAGGTAATGGAGCGAAAAACCGATGACGAATTTATTCATAATAACTTAAAGAAAATTAAAGAACATATCGGACGGATCACGAAAATTGTCCGGGAACTGGTTGACTTTTCGCGTCCCTCCAGTATTCAGTCTACATCAACTCAGATTAACCATACTATCAATTCCGCTGTTGGCTTGCTTAAATACGATGGACGCTGCCAGAATATCAACTTTCAACTCGATCTGGATTCCAACCTGCCCCGGGTGACCTGCGTTCCGGACCAAATTCACCAGGTACTGGTGAACCTGCTGCTCAACTCTATCGATGCCATGCAGGAAGAGGGGGAGACCATCACGGTCAGTACCTGTTGCAGGAACGGCCAAATCCAAATCGCCGTGAATGACAAAGGCATCGGCATGTCGAAGGAAGTGCAGGAAAAAGTATTCGAACCGTTCTTTACCACCAAAGACGTGGGAAAGGGGACCGGTCTCGGACTATCAGTCAGCCACGGTATTATTTCCAAGATGGGGGGCAAGATTTTCGTCGATTCCGAACCACATCAGGGATCAACATTTACCATTGAGTTACCAATACATTGAGGATTATGTATGAAAGGATCAATCTTAATTGCAGACGATGAACAGGAAATTCGTGACTCGCTGTCACTTATATTAGATGAAGAGGGTTACAAATGTGAAACAGCAGAAGATGGTGAGATGGCGCTCGACCTCATCCGAAAGGCGAATTTTGATATTCTGATTGCCGATATCAAGATGCCGAAGCTGGACGGCATGCAGTTGCTCGAGAAGACCAGGAACATGTCCCCACAGACGATGACCATCATCATCACTGCGTATGCCACGGTGGAAACGGCCATCCAGGCCTTGCGGTCCGGGTCCTCCGATTACATCTTGAAACCTCTGGATTTTGACGAGGTCATTTTCCGGGTGAAGCATCTGATGAATCGCCGGGAGATGGAGCTGGAAAACAAATACCTCAAGGACCAAATAGATAAGAAGTTCAACTTCAATAATATTATCGGTGATAGTCCCGCTATGCGCCAGGTGTATAATATGGTCCAGCGGGTCGCCCGCTCCACAACCAATGTGATGATCACCGGGAAGAGCGGCACCGGCAAGGAACTGGTAGCTCGCGCCATTCACGCCAATAGCGACCGGGCTAATAAACCCTTTATCCCTATCAACTGCGGCGCCATCCCGGATAATCTGTTCGAATCAGAATTGTTCGGATACAAGAAAGGGGCGTTTACCGGGGCAAACACAGATAAAGACGGCGTGTTCAAAACCGCCAACGGCGGCACCCTCTTCCTGGATGAAGTCGCCGAAATCCCCTTGCACATCCAGGTGAAACTGCTGCGTGCCATCGAAGCCAAAGAAGTAAAACCGCTGGGTACCAACACCACAATCAACATCGATGTCCGGCTGGTTGCTGCCACCAACAAGGTCCTCATAGAAGAAGTGGAAAATGGGAACTTCCGGGAGGATCTGTATTACCGCTTGAACATCGTGGATATCAAACTGCCCTCGCTGAGCGAGCGGAAAGAAGATATTCCCCTGCTGGTCAAACATTTTGTTGAAAAATACAACCGGGAACTCAAGCGGAACATCAACGGGGTGGACAATGAAACGATGAAGACCTTGATGAACTACAAGTGGAAGGGACAGGTCCGGGAGCTGGAAAACGTTATAGAACGCGCGGTCCTGCTGTGCGACGGTGACTATATTACCCTCAAAGATTTGCCACCAACCACGCATAAAAACATGGATGACTTTTATCCGGATGATCTCAAAGAAGCGACGAAAAACTTTGAACGACAGCACATTTCTGCCCTTCTGCGCCGGTGTGACGGAGATAAAAAGAAGGCCTCGGATCTCCTGAATATCGGGTTGTCCTCTCTATACAGAAAGATTGAGGAACTGAACGTCCCTGTCAGCTGAGATTGCCACGGAAACAGCTGTGCGAAGCCTTTCAGACTGATTGCCAGCTTTATCGGAACAACGCGGAAGCAATTCCGGATCTTCCCGGCGATCACTCATTGCCGGCAGGAAACAGATATCGCCTTTGATTGCCACCGGTTTCCATCGGCCGATCACCTCCGAACAACCAGATAGCCCCCACTTTTCCGATCTCATCCAAAGTTTTTCTTAACTGTCGGAACACCACCCCGGAATGTGTTCTAATTCATGAATCAACAGAAATGGCACATGTCTTGCATTGATCAATGTAAATCAAAAATGTGAAGATGTGTACTCATGCAGTTTATTTGTCTCTACACCGATGATGTCGACTTGGCGGATTCTTTCAAGATTTTCTTTGAAGGCAAGTATTTGATCCGGTTTATTCCTGAACGCGAAGATCTCCAGAATCACCTCTCCTCGAAGGATTGCCACTGCCAGGCCCTCATTTTTGACGCCATCAATCCGACCGATGCCGATGTGCAATATCTGAGCAAAATAAAGCAAAACTTCCCATATCTGAAAATCATTATCAGTTACGTGTATTTCGAAGAGAAACGATTAACCGAGCGTCTCCTGGCCAATCACGTCGATGACATCATTTATAAACCGTATGACTTCGGAGAAGTTGATCGGCGACTGCAAAAATTACTGGTCAAAAACAACGAACCCCACTCCGTGGATACGAACTTCAAAGACAACGACAACTCACATTACCCAAAGTACGAGCGCTAACCGCGGCTCGGCAGCTGCGGTGGTTTTCAACAAGAGGCCCCTGGCTGCACAGACGACATTGACTACTTAATCACACTGGAAATTGCCTTGAACTGTTCCCCCTGTGCAACCTGCTGCAGTTCGAACAACGCCATCTCCGCGGTGGTAAGAAACGCACCCTGGGTCTGCATTCGCTCCAATCCGATGTGCTTGTCGAACGGCGTCCGGGAATCCACGGCATCCGCTACCACTTCCACATGGTATCGATTCTCCAGCAGCTGTGACACAGTCTGGTAGACGCAAACATGAGTTTCGATTCCGCAAACGAGGAGATTCTTACACTCAGCCTGTTCGAGTTGCTCCACGAAGCCGGTATCATCACAACAGCCGAACACTCTCTTCTCCAGAGGATTATAGGACTCCAGTACCCCAACAATTTCCTTCACTGTCGTGCCGAGTCCCCTGGGATACTGTTCCGTTACGATCATGGGGAGTCCAATGATCTGCGCCCCCTGAATGAGCCGGGACGCCTTGTCGAGCAGAGCCGCCTCATCATGCATCACCCGGACCAGTTTGTCCTGGATATCTATCACCAGGAGAGCCGTATCATTTCGATGGAGCATAGTAGTCCCCTCTCTGTCTTCTGATTACACCAACCATTTCCGCACGATGTAAGTTACCAGTTTTTATATTCAAGACAAACCACTCAACAAATCAGGGACCAAACTGCTCGAAAACGAAAAGCGCAATCCCGTATACCACCCGTCCTCGTTCCCGCCTTCCTGCACACCACCCAGTGAACGCTTCGTATTTAGAGCATTCGGGGAGGCTTGCTGCTTGCAGATGCGTGATGGACAGAACCGTGGAATTGCATCACAATATGACAATTATAGAGCAAATGAACTAATCTGAGGATCTACTAATACAACCGGCCGCTGCCGTGTGGGGACCAGCAACTACCGGTGATGTGATCAGGACACTTTATCAGCGTCTTTCGGAGTAGGCGTCGGCTTCCACCCTCATGCACTGCGATCTCTTCTCACCGGCATCTCCGGCTGAGGGGCGCCCAAAGTGAAAATACGGCAAGCCGGGACAATGAGGCAGGCTTCGCAAGCAAACCTGACAGCAGTCAGTGCACCCGGCGTACCAGATAATCACCCGAATTAGTTTGTCGACGATTTAACGCGATTGGCAGCAGCCTTCTTTACATTATTCCGTTTGACATCTGCCAACGAGTATCCCTGGAGCTGCCGCTTCAGTACTTTAGTGGTTTCGGTCCAGACCTCGTACAGAGCACAGGTTTGGATAAATCCGCACTCGGAGGGTTCCAGCACACAATCATTCAGGCTGACTTTCCCATCAACCGCTTCAATCACATCTAAGACGGTAATAGTCTCCGGATCCCGTGCCAGGGTAATGCCACCGGAATATCCCCTCTCGGATCTCACAATATGGGCACGAATAAGCGGCTTTAATAATTTGCGCAAGAATGATTCAGGGACTGCTTCTCCTACAGCCACTTCGGAGACCGTTGCGGTATGTCCCTGATTGTAAAAATCGACCAGTGCTGCGGTTGCCCGCAAACTGTATTCTGCTGCTTTAGTGATTTCAATCATGATCCCACTCGATTTTTATTAGTTTGACTATTCGTTTTACAGTACTCTCGGTTGTCAGTCTAATTTGCAATATATATGCCAAACCCGCTAAACATGCGATATGGTGGTAAAAAGGACAGAAATAGTAATAATTTGGGACCGTATTTCTCAATTGTAGCAAGACAAGTGGGGAGGAATTCTACAAATCAAGAGAAGGGGCAGGGGTTGGCGAGGAGCCGTGCGAAGTCGTTTTAATACACATCTTCTCTCACTTTTCGCAAAGAATACGGGACCTCCAGGTAGTTTTCCTCCATTAACAACTTGTCCTGAAACAATTCTTTGGGTTCTCCTGTTTTTATCACCGCACCGTTGTTGATAATAACTGCCCGGGTACATAATTCCAGAATGAGCTCGAGATCATGCCCGGCGATGATCGTTGAAATTTCCAATGATGCCAGCAATTGCATCAACCGGCGCCTGGCGTGCGGATCCAGGTTGGTGGTCGGCTCATCGAGTACCAGGATATCCGGCTGCATCGCAAGCACGGTTGCGATGGCCACGCGTTTTTTTTCGCCACTGCTGAGATGATGCGAAGACTTCTGCTCGTAGCCCGGAAGTTCAACGGCATCCAGTGCCTCTTTGGCAGCTTTATCCACCTGAGCCGCATTCCAACCGAGATTCTTCGGCCCGAATACCACGTCTTCGTAAACGGTGGGCATAAACAACTGATCATCCGGATTCTGGAACACGAGTCCCACCCGGCTTCGCAATTGCCGGCCGTTTTTCTTTTGCAGCGTCTCTCCGTCGATGCGAATTGTTCCCTCACCGAAGATCAATCCGGATAACGCAAGCAAGGCAGTGGTTTTTCCTGCGCCGTTGGGTCCGACAATTCCCACTCGCTCCCTCTGCTCCACATTCATAGTGAAACCGGACAGGGCGGTCGTCCCGTCCGGATACCGGTATGTATAATTCTCGAACTCGATAAGGGAAGTCATACTTCACTCTCCTCCCAATCATATCCACGCAATTGCATGGCTTGATATATCCGTTCGGATCGCTCGTAACTCCGAATAATCAACATGCCGAGCATGCGTGAAAGAGCCGTATAATAGTGCTTCCTGGATCGGTTCGGCGTCCGGGCCCGACTGGCTAACTCCATCCGTTCGAGCTCATCAATGAGCACAAAAAAGTATCGGTAAATAAATGAGAAGACCTGAATGACAAACTTCGGCACTCCCAGTCGCGACAACTCGTCAAGCAGAACACGAAACGGGATCGTTGACATGAATAATATAAGTGCCAGAATACTGCAAAATGCCCGGGCTGCTGTAATCCCGGCGTCCGTCCACGACTGTTCCTGGAAGAGAGGAATAAACAGGATTATCAGCACGAGAAACGGGAGAACAATCATCATACGCTTCAAGACAAACCGGAAGGGGAGTCTGGCGATAAGAGTACCCAGAGTCAACCCGAGAACATTCAATCCGACAATCCACCAGGTGATGGGGACCGCAGCAAAATAGAACAATAACGCCAGAAAGACGAGTAACTTCACCCGGGGGTGCAGTGCATGAATTGGAGTGGTCAGATCTGAATACTTATCTATAAATGAATGTCGCATGATCTGCTGTCAAATTTTCCGCAGTTCGAGTAAATCCGGACGCACATGCTGTATTACGGTCAGCACAGAGACGGTCACGAACCCTTCCACCAGACCGGTCACGACTTGTGCGGTGCCGATACTGATCACAGCCGCCTTCCACGGTAACCGTCCGGATATGGTGAGTTCTGCCGCTGCGCAAACACCGCCTGCTACCATTGCCAGGAACGCTGCCACCCCCGCCATGAGGAAATCCTCCCGGATTCGATAAACCACATAACCGAAGAGCGATCCGGCCAGCCCCAGATTGATCAGGTTAGCACCCAGCGTCAGTACTCCTCCATGCTGAAATAACAGAGCTTGCAGCAAAAGGATCATCGCAATCAGGACGAGAGAAGTAAAGGGGCCCAGAATGACGGCCAGTAACACGGCTCCGGTGATGTGGGCCGACGTTCCCGCTGCGACCGGAAATGCCAGTAACTGCGCTGCAAAAGCGAATGAAGCCAGCACGCCCATCAGCGGAACCTTCTCCGGAGAGACAGCCCGATTCAACCGGCGAAAAGCGACGTACAGCGCCGTGCCGGAAATGAGATTGGTTACGATGATTGTCTTCGTATCAAGAAATCCGTCTGGAATATGCACCGCAGATTCTGTGTCCCGTTCACCATGTCAATTGTTAACCAACGCCGCAAATACTTCAGGACGGATTAAACCAGATTTTGAGCCGTGGTCGATCGGGTGAGCTCACATTGTTTCACGCCGTTGGAAGCCTTCAACCGATGATACAATTCGGTGATCTTTTCCACCACGCCCCGGACAATTATGACTTCAAGACAATTCTCGCGATCAACGTGTATGTGTTGGGTTGACAAAATCACGTCATTATAATCATGCTGTAAATGTAAATTATCAGTCGAAACATCCCGTTCGTGATGATTATATACCATCGTGATTGTACCGATGACCTCACTCCCCGATTCCCATTCTTCCTTGATGATCCCTTCCCGAATCAGATCCCGTATCGCCTCCGAGCGAGTGGCATACCCGTCTACTTCGATTTTATTATCGAATTCGGACAGGAGATCCTTTTCCAATGATACGGTAAATCGTATTTTTGGCATTGGTCGTTAAATAATATTATTCTTCCTTTTCGTATTACGATTGTACCCCGAAAAAGGAAGAGTTGCAAGGTGAATTTCAGCGATCATAGCGAGATAAATAGAGCAGTAAGTTACTGAGTGTTATTCCTGATCAATTGAGACCATTGAGACAATGCAGAGTTTACTGAAAGTGCAGCGCCATAAAGGAAAAAAATCCATGCGCTGGTCTATCCAGAAAAAAAGATATGCTGCCATGCAGATAATCACACCAATTTCATGAACAACCACGAGAATTGTCAGATGCACCGGAACGAGACACGCAGATCCCGTTCCAAGGAAACTCTATTGGATCCGCTCGATGGATGCACTCCCCAGGCCTATTTCCAAATCGATCACGATACGCTTCTTTGTATCATTCCAATCGGAAGCATAATAGGAACCGTTATGCTTTCTGAAATCACTGTAAAAGGAGACACGGGACAGGAAAGAATCCTCCACGTTGACCCTGGC
>DATFLS010000129.1:0-5795 GCA_035267465.1 bacterium | reverse complement strand
AAATTCTTCATTCTGGATACCGAGAAGGTGAATGCCTACTCCTGCCCGGGCGGCATTGTATTTGTCTCGAAAGGGGCGTTGCAGCGCATGGACAACGAAGCGGAACTGGCCTGCTTTCTGGGGCATGAAATAGCCCATGTAGCCCTTCGGCACGGGATGCAGGAACTGGAAAAACGGCGTCCGATGGTCACCGCCGATCATGCATTCATGGAACTGAGCAATGAAATTGACATGTCGGAAGAGCAGAAGCAGCTCGATGAGGAACTGGAAAGCATGGCACTCGACATCTATGAGACAATATTTGAGGGACGGCTGAAGGCTTACGAAGACGAGGCGGATATATATGGTATGACCTATGCCGCCCGCGCCGGATATCGTCCGGTTGCTCTGGCGAACTATCTCACGAAACTGACCAGGGGAGGCGATCTTTCGGGGAATCAACACTATACGCCGGCCCAAAATTCGGAACGCCTGCAAAAAGTGAGAACCTGGCTGCAGAACAATCGATTTCCGCAGCAGATGCTCGGAATGAACGCAGAACGATTTCAGCAAAATGTCGGATCAATGTAATTCCATCCCAGCGATGAAAAAGATCTGAGGAATCTGTGGGGAGATAACCTGGTTACTTCACGTCATCTCCCCATAATTATCTCTATTTGCCAGCAATGTCCCGCGAATCTGTTCAGAAGCAGATCTCTGATTCAAAAGGCACTGAAGAAGCCGACCGTGAACCGGTTCTGCTGGTTGTAGATATCATAGTTATATTCCATCAGGAGCCGGAAATTCCGGGCCAGCAGGTAATTTGCGGCCAGACCCGCCGTTTGATATTCCAGGTCCGGAGCGCCGATAAAATAATCCCTGATATCCGAGGTGCGGTAATTAAATAATCCCACCAGATACCAGCGGCTGCGATCCCCCCTTGGGGCGAAGATGGCCTCAGCCATGCTGCCATGCGTAATGACAGGATCATCCGGCTTCGGCGCGGCCGGATAAGGATTGTCGTCAGTTCTCCAGAGATATTGCAAGTTGAACTCCACCGGACCCAACTCCACGGTGGCGTCCGGACCATACCAGTTGGTGATGTTGGATTCATTCCCGCCGACGCTGCTTTTCCCATAATATCCGAAGGCGCCGATCCGGAACAGGTTCAGATCATGGGACCAACGCAACGCGACATTCTTAAAGGCGTTTTCATCGTAGAAACCCCGTTCCAGCTCGCCAATCCCATTGCCATTAAGTATTTCCAGAAGAAAATCGCTGCCAAACGGGGCGGTGTAATCCAGCATCACCCCCCGATCATACCCGAGATCCAGGGGAATATTCGGGCCGACTTTGGTGGTATAGATGATATAGTCTTCGAAGGTCAGCCGCAGTTCCCGCTTGAACAGCGGATCCGAGACCTGGAATTGCCCCACCGTCATACCGATCGGACTGCCCAGGAAGTCGGCAAAATACAGGTAGGCGTCTTCCACTCCGGCTACTTCCCCGTGTTCGCTCAGATAGAAATAGAAGTAATAGGCCACTTTTTCTGCAAGCCGGCCTCCGGACAGGAATTTAACAAGGTAAGGGACCTGAAAATCGCCTGACATCCCGGAGCCATCGGCATCAGGAATATAACGTGCGTAGGCATCCAGACGAAATCCGATGGGAGGGAGTGCCTGCAGCAGTAACAGATCGTCTCCGGTATCCGGGTGGAATCGGGCCGGTTCTTCTCCTTCCATGACAAATGCATTGCCGGCGAATTCATCGCCAAACGGTTTGAGCCGGGGAGCCGGATTGTGGCAGGTAGTGCAGCTCATCCGGTACTTCCGCGCAAATCCCGGATGCGCGTAGATGTTGTATGCGAACAGCAGTCCCATGAATACAACAAGAACACTCACTGGTATAAATCGACGATTGCGCATATGAACCTCCGTTATAGTCAGAATTAATAATAGGTATCGATCACTTCGATATATGTCTCGGTAGAGTTGATGAGGATCTTTTCAGACTCCTCGGCCGGAACCTCCAGAAATTCCTGTACCGGTACCGGGAGCTTTCGATAGTACATTTCCGCACGCAGCGTTACCCGGCCGAGGGGGACTTCGTCGGGCAGCATCCAGGTGTAGGTCTCAATTTTTGTTTCTCTGGGACCGATCCGGTAATCCGGACCGAACGATTTGGTATTCCACTGCATAATGGTCTGGCGTCCCTGCGGATCCAGATAGGGAAGCCGGAAAATCCGGTCGCCGATTGGAACATCTTCGCGCCGGATGCCCTGAAAATCCGGTAGTTCGAGTGGCACACCCATATCCTGGTAGGCCAGAGTATCCGAAGCGATGGTGTATTCCTCTCCCTGGAAACCCTTTTTATCCACTGGTAAATGGTAGGTATCTCCGTTCGCATCCGTGGCTTCCACATGCACCCAGACCACCCGCTCTTCCGCCGACCCGGTCGGAAATTTGTGGCCGGTTTTCTGGTTAAACAATTGTAGAGAGAATTTGACGGTCTCACCGGGACCAGCCTCCCTGACGCGCGGATTCATTCGCAGTTCAACCACTCCGTGTAATTTTCCGGGTGAATGAGCGCCGTGGAAGAGGTGCTGCCCCACCATCCCCGAATCGGCAGACATCGCAGCACTGATGGCTTTTGATCGCGGTACGTGGCAGTCCTGGCAGACCACTCCCTCTTCTCCATACGGTCCCTCCCGCAGTTCAATTTCGGTTGCCTTCACCCAGGTGCCGAACGGACTTTTTTCATTGTGGCAGGTGCCGCAGTACTCAGCCGTTGTTATAAATTCGCTGTATTCGGTGTTATGATGCGGAGATTCCTTTCCCTGCTTCGGGCCGAATTTGGTTCGTCCGGGCTCGATGGTATAGTTGTAGTTAAAGGGTGTATCTCCCCGAAACCCGGTGATGGTGTGACAGACATCGCAGGAGACCGATTCATTCGCCCGTGAACCTTCCTCCGGCCTGGGCGGGGGAACGTCGCCCGCCAGAAAGGCAATCGGGGTATGACATCCGTTACAGCCATCCGAGACACCCCGCATCTGTTCCGTGTTCTGATCATGGGGGACAGCCAGGTTGAAATACTCAATCTCATCCCAGTGATGGGTATACGCCTTCGACATCATGGCCTGATCCCACTGATAGAACAAATCCGTGTGGCACGACCGGCAGGCAGTGGGTTTCTCGAACTGATCGTAAGAATACTTCCCCATCTGATCATGGCCTGAGATATCTTGCCCGGATAGCAGGGCAGGTATCAGAAGAACAAGGGTTATGACGTGCTTCATGATGACTCTCTTTCTGATTTGATTTCGGAGATACTTCTGGATCAGGAAAGGATATAGAAAAATTCTTCTGTCTGATTGCGGGCGACTCATTTCCAATTCTCCCAGTTGTAGGAAAAATTTTTGCCAATCTGGGATTACAACTAAGTTATATCAGTATGAATAATCCCCTTACGAAGCAATTCAGACCTGTACTATCTAAATACAACAGAGATCGCCTCCTGGTCTCATGGAACTTGTGCAAATGATATACCACCCGGAAAAATGGAGAACCTGCTCATCCCGGCACTGACCAGACTGTTCCAATGAAGGGTGGCCGGGACTACCACGCTCTCCCGGAGCGATTTCTCGGCAGTTCCCAGGGATTGTGAAATATATTGCGGAGTCCGTGAAAATTGTCTATTATAAAATCGCGAATAAACCTTCCATGCTATCAAAGAGACCTCCGGGGCATTATGCGTTGTGACATCTCACATCAATGGCTGCGAGAGTTTGGTTAGTCAGCCTCACTGTGTTAGTTATCCGGTGAATCCCCATTAAATTGGTTCCGTATTGTACAAACAGAGTTTGTTATGGGACAGGACGTTTAACTCGAGAGCAAACCGGTGAGCGGGGAAACAGGTAGAGAATAAGGGGAAACCAAATCAATGAGAAGTAGATAATCTTCTGCAACCGATGGAAATCCTGATACTGGTCATAATCATGGCAGGGGCGATCGGATTATTTATATCTGAAATCTTCCCCATTGATCTGGTAGCAGGATTGATCCTCGGCAGCCTGCTGCTCACCGGGCTCATTTCAGTTGAAGAAGCCTTATCCGGGTTGAGTAACCAGGCAACAATCACCATCGGAGCGATGTTTGTTCTCAGTTTCGGACTGCAGAAAACCGGGGCGGTGAATTACATGGGTGACCGTATTATCCATCATTCCAATGGGAAAATCGCCCATATATTCGTCATTTTTCTGATAGTCACGGTGATCCTTTCCTCGGCCATCAATAACACCGCGGCTGTGGCGATTTTTCTGCCGCTGGCGCTCCAGTTTTCGAATGAATTCCATTTTAGTCCTTCCAAAATTCTCATACCACTCTCGTATGCGTCGATTTTCGGAGGGACCATGACCCTCATTGGCACCTCCACCAATATCCTGGTGTCCAATATTGCTGCAGAGCATGGGCTGGGCGCACTGAGCATGTTCGAGTTCACCAAACTAGGCGTCGTATTTGTGGTAGTGGGATTGTTTTATCTGGTAGTTTTCGCCCGGCAGAACCTGCCGGTGAGGAGTATTGTCTCCAGCCTCACCCAGAAGTATCATATGACCCGATATCTCACCGAATTGCAGGTGCCCGCTGATTCGCCAATGGTCGGCCAAACCCCGCTGGACAACCAGATAAGCGCTCTTTATGACCTCAATATTCTCGGCATAGTCCGCAACCATCAGAAGATATTGATCGATATTCGCATCACCCCGCTCCGGGCGAATGATATCTTGCTGGTCCGCGGCCCGATCGATCGCATCATGCGGCTGAAAGATCGGGAAAAACTGCTCCTGCTTACGGATACCAAATTGAATGATGAAGAGTTATCCATCGGAGATAACACGTTGACCGAAGTCCTGGTGTCTCCCAACAGCCGGTTAATTGGCAGCACGTTGAAAGAAATCGACTTTCGGCGGCGGTACGGATGTTTTGTCCTGGCAATTCGGAAATCCGGAGAGATTCTACGGAACAAGATTTCCAATATCCCGCTGAATGCCACGGATACATTGCTTATCTATGGTTCCCGGCGTCGAATCGATGCCCTGAAAGACGACCAGAATTTTGTGGTATTACAGGAAGTGGGTATCAAGTTACAGCGGGGAAAAAAATGGATGATTGCTATCGGCACGATCATTGGCGTGGTGGCTCTGGCTGCCCTGAACGTGATGCCCATCCTGAAATCAGCCATTCTGGGATGTTTGGTGCTGGTACTCACCCGGACCATCACCATGCAGGAAGCTTATAAAGCCGTGGATTGGAGCGTTATTTTTCTGCTGGCCGGCGTGATCCCCCTGGGCCGGGCGATGGAAAATACCGGGCTGGCGCAGCTTATCGGGGATAATGTGGCTCAGCTGGGCGGACCCTACGGACCCATTGCCGTTCTGGCGGGGGTGTACCTGACCACCAACCTTCTGACTGAAACCATGTCCAACAACTCGACCGCTATCATTATGGCGCCCATTGCCATCACTACTGCCCGGGCCCTCGCGGTGAGCCCCATCCCTTTTTTGATGGCGGTGACCTTTGCGGCCTCGGCTTCGTTCATGACGCCGGTCGGATACCAGACCAATGCCATGGTCTATGGCCCCGGAGGGTATCGCTATACCGATTACCTGAAATTCGGATTTCCGCTCAATCTCACGTTTTTGCTGATTGCCGTGCTCTTAATTCCGAGGATCTGGCCGTTTTAACCCGGATCATTCCCGAAAAAAATAGCACACAGATAAACGCAGAAAAAAGGGATAAACACAGATTTACAAGAATGAA
>DATFLS010000128.1:0-2368 GCA_035267465.1 bacterium | reverse complement strand
CACCACCCTGGAATTTGCGAAACAAGAATGAATTTTACCGATTGAACATATTTTCTGGCTCTGTTGAATACATACGGCAGTGAGAAACAATAAAAGGGCGAGTTAAACACTCGGCAAGGAGAAATGGTATGAGACAAATTTCAGGTGCGCTGTTCGCAGTTTTATTCTTCAGCTCTTCGGTATTTGCCGGCGGGATAGTAACCAATACCAACCAGAGCGCCGAATTTATTCGTATGCTGAATCGCAACGCTTCTATGGAAATGGACGGCGTCTATTACAATCCGGCCGGGCTGCTGCAACAGGATGAGGGCTTTCAACTGTATCTGAGCAATCAGGTTATTCTCCAGCAGCGGGAAGTCATTACACATTACCCGAATTTTAATTTCCCATCATTTTCCGGAGAGACCACAGTCCCCTTTTACCCGAATGTATATTTACTCTATAAAACAGGGGAGTTGGCCTTTTCTGCCGGGCTAACTCCTATCGGAGGCGGGGGAAGCGCCGAATATCCTGAGGGGTTGCCTTCCTTTGAATTCCCGGTAGCCAGTTTGGTGGGTATACCAGCCAGCGTGATCAATCCGGCGCTCGCTCCCTATGGAAACATTACCGGATATTCCATGGACGCCAGTTTCACAGGTTCGTCCATTTATTTGGGGGGGCAGGTGAATGTGGGGTATGCCGTCTCTGAAGAAATCGCGGTGTCGGCCGGGGCCAGATTTGTCTCCGCACGCAATACGTACGAGGGATCCCTGGAGAACGTAATTTTATCCGCCACGAACGGCAGTATCACGGGTGTGATACCGAATATTGAAGTGGATGCGGTGCAGACCGGAGTCGGATATACCGGTATTCTGGGGATCAACTTTACTACTCTGGATATTCTGAACATCGGTATCCGGTATGAAACTCTCACGAAACTGGAAGTGGAGAATGACACCGAGAAAGATGACACCGGAGCATTATTGGACGGGGGGATGTTTCCCGACGGAGCCAAAACAGGGGCCGATATCCCTGCTACGCTTGCCATGGGAGTCGGGTATCAGCTCCATCCCCAGCTGCGGCTGCAGGCGGGTCTGACTTACTTTTTCAATGAAGATGTCGACTGGGACGGCCGCCAGGCGCTCGTGGATAACGGTAGTGAATACGGCGTCGGTCTGGAATACCGGGTAACCAATACTTTTCTGATGAGCGGCGGAATCCTCAGAACATTATCCGGAGCGACGAATGCATCTCAGAGTGATCTGAAATATGATCTGGACGCCCTCAGTCTGGGAATCGGGGCACGGTATTCTCTGAATGCTGAGTTAGCATTAACAGCCGCGCTTTCTCACACCTCCTATGAAGATGGCACCAATGGCGCCTCTAATGAAATCTTCAAAGAGGAATACCAGAAGTCATCGACGGTGTATACAATCGGGCTTCAGTATGCCATACGATAACTCACTGTGCACGGCAGATGCCGGGAGTCCCTCTCATTTGAACACAAACCACGAGGGGTAGGACTCCCGGTTCTACTGTTTCATACTGATACCGGAAGAAGTGTTAATCAGCGATTATCAGGTATATCCGTAACCAGGAGGGACTTTCAGAGACGATACACTCCCCACGGATGCCTCAAGATAATAGTAGTGGAACCTTCCAAACCGAAATAGTATATGAATAGCAACTCAGGTCAATGTATCCTGCCGTATTGTGATATGGAGCGGTATGAGGAACGGCAGCAATGCATTCTACACATAGATGATGCTGCCAAGGATTCCGGGCTGTTCAATCGCACCCTGAACCGGCTCATCGAATCCAAGGGCTTCATGTTCCATGGGATCTATTTTCCGGGAGACTTCACCTTTCCATCGACTCCGGACTCCCGGGTTCGCTTGCTGCATTGCCGGTTCGCCGGCGGTTTCGAAGTCCGGAAAATGGTCTTCCCGGATCAGGTCAGCATCGAATATACCGTGTTCGAAGGACCGGTGCTCTTCAGTGAATGCCACTTCGAAACGGATGTGTTTTTCATTAACAATCAGTTTCATAATCTTTTTTCTCTCTACGGTTCCGGATTCCACGGGAATACCTATCTGGGGTTCAACACGTTCCGGCAGGGTGTAAATCTGTACCGGATCGGTTTCAAGGCAGACAGCCGGTTTCTGTTTCGACACTGTGAGATGGGATGCTCGTTTTTTCACAATGCTGATATTCAGCACATGGAGTTTGTTTTATGCAGGTGGCACAAATTCTACCGGCTGGCGGAGGAACAATACCATCTCAAAATCCCGGTAAAATTCGGCGATCTCGGGGTTCCGGATACTTACATGAATCGATTGTTGCTCTGGGTACAGCGGCGGCTCGCCTTCACCAACTTTCCGGCCCGACT
>DATFLS010000127.1:0-4354 GCA_035267465.1 bacterium | reverse complement strand
CCCTGGCTGCGCTGACTCGACTCCCTGGTCCACAGGCACTTGACATGGTAGACTCCTTTCAGTCTACAAGGGAGCCCAGACTTCGCCTGGCGCTCCAGATTGGCACAGATACCCTGAATGTATCAATGACTCTCGAAACATTTGCTGTTTATCCTACAATTAGAGAGGCGCTTCTATAAAAAGCAGTTTTTCGGGGCCGTGGGGGAGATCTGTGGTCATTCGTCTTTTCTGCGTTCATCTGCGTGCAATGATTAAAGGGCCGGATCAGGTTCAGAACTCTTCCCCGGCCCGGATCCAGGATTCATTGAAATGCGCATGTTTGATGGATTTCCGGAGGAGCCTCCCCTGGGCATCCTTCTCTGCCCGATTGGATGGAAGGAAATAGCTGTAGCTGGCATGGATGGTCCCGTCTGCCGCCTGGATAATGGAGGGATAATGATATTGCCCGAGATCGCCTTCATCCGAAGAGGGCTGGTCCCGCTCCACGTGTCGCTTCCACTGCCAGGTTCGGCCTTCATCCTCAGAGAGGGCCACCGCCAGGCTGTATCGGCCGCGCTCCAGATCATTGTAAATTAATACCCAGTGTCCGTTCTCCAGCACCATAACCTCCGCGCCGCTGCCGGGATTGGGAAATTGTGAATCCCGGACCGGGCTCCAGGTTTCCCCGCGGTCATTCGATTCACTGACATGTAAGCGTTTGGGCGGCGGACCGTTATCCCGCATGTACGCCACGATGGTTCCGTCACTTCGCTGCGCGAGGCTTGGCTGAATACTTCCTAATCCCACTAACGGAGTGCTCGTGCTCCAGGTCTCACCCCAGTCATCGCTGATAGCCATTAAAGAAAAACTGAATCCGTCGGAATAGAGGGGAACAATCAGCCTGGTGTTCTCCAGTACGATGGGGTGGGCTCTCGTCATCCAGCCGAGTCTGCGGTAAAACTTGTCGGAAGATTTTCGCAGCATTTCCTCTCGATACTCCGCGGCACGTTGTTCAGACACCTCCGGAGTGCCTCGCTGGTCAAGATCTTCCAGGGCCTGCTGCACAGTCGTCTGGAATTTGTCGCCGGGTGTGACGTGAAGCACCTTCCCCACATCCCATTTCGGCGGACCCTGTCCAAGGTAATCCAAGGAGATCCGGTATTTCATCAGCGCCGTATGCCATTCATTGGCAAGGATGGTCGGCCAGAGCAGCCAGAGCCGTTCCTCTGGATCGATAAACATGGCAGGATTGGCATCCGGGTACCCGGGTGTATTGTCCATGAGGAAGGGATCACCCCACTGGCTGGCTCCCGATTGCATTCTGGCTCCGAGGATCACCACGTCGTCGGCTTGCCGTTCGCCGGAACCATGATACCAGCATACCAGCAGATCTCCGTTCGGCGCTTCCACAATACAGGAGGAATGATTATGCCAGTGCTCAACCGGAAATATCAGCTCCGCCTCGAAAAATGGGTCGGATTGCGCGTGACCATGCGAACCGGCTAACCAGAAAAAAGTCAGTATCAGACCAAGTCCACGGGAGAGAAATTTTATGCTCTTCAAGGTTTGAGTCCTTTCCAGCTTGAATATCACACTCCGGATATTCCCGCAAGAATATTCGAGGGTGGTTGGACGGAATAGTCTGATATGTCAGAGCACTCCATGTTTTCCTCCATTCTGCCAGGACAATATTCACTGCATTGACACTCCGGAACAGCACCAGACTGCCACCCGATAAAATCAGTTCATTCGGTCAGTTATGATGCAACCAGAGCATCATTCCAAAGAACGATGGCTTTGTTGCCTGGCATTGTTTAACGATAGTAAAAAATAGAATCAGGAAATGAGGAGTGCAACCAGGATTTCATGACCCTGATTGCTGGAGAGAAATTCTTAGAATAGGGAGAAGTGCTTTTTATGCATTACTCTGCATCCCGCTACGCTTCAGGGATTGGCCCAAATCTCTTTGACTTTTCCATTCGATATACGGAAAATCTCGGTGGCAGGTACCGAGAGTTTCTCACCGGCATGAAATTTTTGTCGATACGTGTTATTGAAAGTCCCCCGTTTGGTGAGTCTGACGATAACCCTGTCGCCGTCGATAAATATTTCATCAATGGTAAACCGCAGATGCGAAAAAATGGAATTCCAATTCTCTCGCACGTGGGAGATGGCCAGCTTGACATCCTCCAGGTCTTCGGCTTCCGGAAGGCCGTGAAAGATGAGTTCGGTATCGACCAGGTCATCCAGTGCAGCCATGTTTCCCTTATTATAAATTTCCTCTATGAACTTCCGCACAATGGCTTTCTGCCGCTTTTTTAACATGTGATTCCTCCTCCTGTATAGATACTCAATGCCTCCAGCCAAAATCCCTTTTTGCCGGAGAACACGACTTTGTGTTTACATAATAGGCAGGAGCAAACTCCTTTGATATGATCTGTGTCAAACATCCTCATGCTTCCCCTTCGATTCGTCGTCCGCTCCCGGATCAGGTTTTCATCTGTGGGTAAGGATGCATCCTTTCAGGCGCAGAACCCCTGGAATACGCTATCTTACCCTATCTGTATTATCGACGGATGTTATCGAATATTTAACATAACCGAGTAACTGTACTGAGTTTTTTAATGATAGAAATACAAAATTCAGCAATACATCTGCATCCTTTCAGAAACGGCTCATATCTTAAGTACACTACTTCAGTGACTCTACAGAATTCCCGATCTGAAGATTAACTATAATACTTTGTTAATGTTTAATTTACATAAATTCTGTATTAATGCAAGTTGTAATCAGGACTTTTATCCCCGAGAGCGTAAATAAAAAAACAATATTGCGTTTGGACTTTCAGCTAACAGAGTATTGACGGTTCAAATACCCTTGAAACAGCATGATGCCGATAATCCATGGTATCTCAGAGATTACCAGAAAGGTGCTCACCTGAGTGGGGAAATACAGGAAAGAAATCACAATGCCCAGCGCTGTGTTATTTACTCCGGATCCAATGGCGAACGATATCCGGTTGCTTAGATCACTCCTGAAGGATCCGGCCCAGCCGAACACATAAAACAGGAGAAATGTGGCCAGCGATATAAACAAATATTCGGGAACCACCTGGAGATGTTCGAAAATATATGAACGTTGTTTTCCGATAATGACCATAATCATCGCACAGACCAACAACACCACCACCGGAGAGTTAATTTCCCTGATTCGAAGTAGCAGCGCACGGTTTCTCCTGAACAGCAGGTGAAGTACCACTGGCAAAAATATAGTCACACTGAGTGTGAGAAATAATTCCCCCACGTCGATGGGCACAGATCTGCCGGTGAAGACCGCAAGGACAAATGGCAAAACAAGAGGGGCGAGCAGCGAACTGACAATGACTATCAGAAGGGAGAGCGAAATATTGCCACGATGAATATGAGCGATCCCCGGAGAGGCGGTCCCGGCGGGTATTAATGCAAGCAGGAAAATACCGGCTGCATAAGCAGGTAGCAAATACATGGCAAAGAGATACAATGCTGCAGGAAGTATTAGAAACCGAGCCGCGTAAAAGATGAACACAATGCTTGGCCGAATAGCCCGAATTTCGGAGAGAGTGATTTGAAAACTGGAAAAGAATATCACCGTACCTAACAATACCAGTAAAACCTGGGAAGGAATTTTATCGAACAATGGCAGATACAGCCCCAGTGCGAGAGCTATTAGCAGGAAAACAATAAAATATTTCTCGATGAACTTCCCTACCATCGATACCTAAGGGACGTCAAAGCGGATTCTGCGTCTTTCCAATGGTCTACTCCCTATCCCGGAGTTCGGGCTCACATATTACGGAATTAGTCAAATCCGATGGAAAACATATGTTCAAGATCATGCCGGGAATAGGCCCGGAAGGCGAGCATGGTCTCGGTATTCACGATTCCCTGCAGTTGTGACATCTCATGCGTTACCAGGTCCGCCAGCTGCTCGTTTTCCTGCACGCGAACGATGGCCACCAGATCATAGCGGCCGCCGACGGAATAGACCTCAGAAATGGCCTGCATATCCGCCAGCGTTTCCGCAATGTGGTTCACTTTATCGCGCTCTGCATTAAGTAAGATGACTGCTGTTACCATAACTTGTCCCCTCTCACCGGTCAGTTATTCACCGTATCGAATATGAGTGCTCCATTCATAATCCGTTTCAATTAACCTCGTATCATTCATGGAATATAAGTGATTAGAAGGGGAATGAGTATCCCAAACTGCGCGATTTTCCCGGCGTGTACAAATCGCAGGTGTCTACAGATACCTACTGAACTGAAGACCCGGGGAAAGACACCGGTACGATCAGAACATGCAGCCCAGCTCCGGGATATTTTGGAATTCCGGAGGAG
>DATFLS010000126.1:0-2993 GCA_035267465.1 bacterium | reverse complement strand
GGGCGGGGTCTCCTCCATTCTTGCCGGTATGAGTGTGACCCTTCTCTGGGAAATTTGGGATCTCAAATCCGTCAACTTCATCCTCCCGCTGGTGGGACAGTCTACTATCCCCACCATTTATCCGTCGCTGATCCTGTCGGTCCTGGCACTCATTGTGGTCAGTTACTTCACCGGGCCTCCGGAATCAGAAAAAGTCCGGCGGTTCATCAAGCGCGCTTGATTCAATATTGTATCCGATCATGAATGGCATCATGGAGAGCCATCACTGCTTTATGGCCCATCAAAACGTATGAGAGAGCTCAGGAAGTATCTACAGTGCAAGAGTGGCTTCTCTTATACTGAATAATTCACAACCTCAATTCCGACCTCCGGATATATCCTGTTAAGCTTGTGAATATCAAAGATTTGTAGAGATGTGCCACGGTGATTGAGTGAAAACAGGAAATCAAGGGGTAAAAAGGGCTGGGTATTATCGAATTTCTGCGAGTAGAGACGTGCCATGGCACGTCTCTACATCAAATAATTACAGTAACTTATATCTCATGTTATCTTCAGTTACAACACAGAGAGAAGGGTCAAAATTTTTATTTGACATTGTATTATCACACACCCACCATGTTGGAGCAAAGCGGAAATCCGATCTATCGGGAGCACGCCTTTACAGAGCAACGGGATGTTCCAGCCCAAGCTTATAGCGCGGCGTTGCCAGAAACAACAACTCTATCCCCTCTGGCTCCCCTTTCTCTTGATAGAGAAAGGGGAGGACGCGACGGGTTCGTTCGGCACGGTTCTGAGCGTTTTGGGCCACGAGCCCCCTCTATCAAGTCGCAAATCCCGGGTTTATCTGGAAGCGGGGGAAATAGGGGGGTGAGTTATTGGAGGAGAAAGAGAGGGACGAAATGATGTCGCCCCTGCAGGGCTCCTCTTTTTCTTGGCTCCCCTTCACCTGGGGCTCCGCCCCAGGCTACGGTCTTGCGCCCCTGCGGGGCTTTGGATTTGGATGGTTTCGGAGGAAGCAAGTGAGCAGAATCTGTGGGAAGTCTCTCCAGCGTCAATCCCGGAAGTCCCGAAAGCACAGCAGAGGTGACGCACGTGAGTCATAGAGCCCTGAAAGGGCGACAGAGGCGAACCCAGGGTGAAGCCCCGGGAATCGGAAATGCCACCCAACCCAAGCCCTGAAATTGCGGGAGAATACCAAGATAAAAGAAGGCGATCAGTATATCCGGAATTCAGTTTCAATGAGCATTCCCTTTACACGATACAGGAGTTCTATTTTTTCAAAGCGATTGCGATATTCAATGAATAATCCAGGTTCTGCTTCACTCCCGGACCATCGCCATACAATTCCTGAAAAACCTGGTTCCTATAAGGTCATGAGCACACGGACGGCCGCTGTTATTTCTGCAGATTCATGACGCGATGGTCTTGAAAAATTCGGCCGGAAGCGGTCGGACAGCAATTGACTTTATCGATCCCGAAACTTAGCTTCACTGGGATGTGTATATTAACACGACATACATAGGAAAACACCGCCGGTAAAAGAGTGAATCCCAGGATATGCGTACCATCGAGGCGACAGATTTACCAGTCCAGCATTCTGCCGGGATAGCCCCTTTGCGGCGGTTTAAAAATGAATACAAGGTTTATTGACCATGGATGATCTGTCATTTCTCAATAACGCCGATCCTAGGTATATCGAGGGGTTATACCAGGATTATCTGAAGGATCCCGGTTCGGTCTCTCTGGAATGGCGCCGGTTTCTGGAAGGGTATGATTTTTCCCGGCAGGCCGGAGCCGTCACGGAATCCCTCCCGGAGCAGGCCGAAAAAGAACGCCATGTCCTCAGCCTGATTTCAGCCTACCGCCGCCGCGGCCATCTCTTTACCAAAACGAACCCGGTGCGCAGGCGCCGCCAGTACAGTCCCACCCTGGATCTGGAAAACTTCGGGCTGTCGGAAGCCGATCTGAACACCACCTTCCATGCCGGCAACGAAATCGGCATCGGGTCGGCCACACTCCGGGAGATCGTGGATCATCTGGAGACCACCTATTGCCGGTCCATTGGTGCCGAGTTCCGGTTCATCCGCCATCCCGAACGGGTGAAATGGCTGCAGCACAAAATGGAATCCACTCAAAATCTGCCCGATTTCACCCCGGAAGAAAAACGGCACATTTTGCACAACCTGAACAAGGCGGTGGTCTTCGAGAACTTTCTGCACACCAAATACGTGGGACAGAAGCGTTTTGCCCTGTCCGGCGGGGAGACCCTCATCCCGGGACTGGATGCCATTATTCAGCGGGGCGCAGAACTGGGAACGGAAGAAGTGGTCCTGGGGATGTCCCACCGGGGCCGTCTGAATGTGCTGGCCAATATTTTGAACAAATCGTATACCGAAATTTTTCACGAATTCGAAGGCGAGGAGTACGCGGATTCTGTCTTCGAGGGCGACGTGAAGTATCATTTGGGCTATACCAGCGACTTCACCACCAGAACCGGGCAAAAAGTGCGCATCAATTTGGCGCCGAACCCGTCCCACCTGGAGTCGGTTAATCCGGTGGTGGAGGGCATGGCCCGGGCAAAACTGGATCGCAAATTCGACGGGGACTTGAACAAAGTGGTGCCCATCCTGATACACGGCGACGCCGCCATCGCGGGGCAGGGCGTGGTGTACGAAGTGATCCAGATGTCCCTGCTGAACGGCTACCAGACCGGCGGCACCATCCACATGGTGATAAACAACCAGGTCGGATTCACCACCAATTACCTAGATGCCCGTTCCAGCACCTACTGCACTGACGTCGCCAAGGTCACCCTTTCTCCGGTGTTCCATGTGAATGCCGATGACGCGGAAGCCGTGGTGCTGGCTACCAAGCTGGCCATGGAATACCGGCAGCGATATCATGTGGATGTGTTCATTGATCTCCTGGGGTACCGGCGCTATGGCCATAACGAGGCCGATGAACCTCGCTTTACCCAGCCGAAACTCTATTCC
>DATFLS010000125.1:0-8471 GCA_035267465.1 bacterium | reverse complement strand
CAGCGCCGGCACAAACGGGATTACATCGAAACGTTTAAGCAGGTCTCCAACGGAGCGATCGGGGATATTGTCGGGGGAAACGTTTACTGGAATACCGGCCAGTTATGGTACCGGGAGCCCCGTCCCGAATGGTCGGAGATGGAGTATATGATTCGCGACTGGGTGAACTGGACCTGGCTGTCGGGTGATCACATCGTCGAGCAGCACGTGCATAACCTGGATGTCTTCCTCTGGTTCACCGGGATGACCCCGCAAAGCGCGGTGGCGTTCGGCTCCCGGCAGCGTCGGGTGACCGGAGATCAATATGATAATTTCAGCGTCGACTTCGTGTATGAAAACGGGATGCACCTGCATAGTATGTGCCGGCAAATTGACGGCTGTGCACGCAACGTGGCCGAGTACATCCGCGGGACCAAGGGCTATGCGGAAATGGATAACGGCGGTCTGCAGGAAATCTATGACACCAACAGCAATCTGGTGTGGGAGTATGACTATCCGGAACAGGAAGACAGCGAATCGCGGTGGAACGTGAAAAATCCCTACGTGCAGGAACACGTCGATCTGGTGACAAATATCCGGAACAATACGCCGATTGTGGAGGCGGAAGCGACGGCGCAGGCGACCATGATGGCTATTATGGGACGCCTCTCGGCGTATACCGGCACCGAAGTCACCTGGGATGAAATGATGAGTTCGGATCTGGAACTCGGTCCCGCGCAGTTGCAGCTGGGACCCGTGAGTGGGGTGAACCGGGAAGTGGCTGTACCGGGCACCGCGTCCTGATCATCGCCTCTCTTTTCCTCTATGGCTGCTGCCCTGGTTCCGGGGCGGCAGCCATCCTTTTTCCGTCTCGGGCGTACTCACGTCCGGGCACAGGTGAACTTCAATTCTGCGATCATGTCTGATTCCGCCTGCCTGATAAAGTCAGCGAAGATGCGCTGATTTCCATACAGACAATCGTCCCATGACTTCCGAATCCATAATCTGGTTGCTCTACTGAGTAAAATTGGACTTGGCTTGGTATTTATCCCATCATTGAAATAGAGCGATAACCGTTTTCCTCGCTTGCCAAGCTTCTTTAAAAATCCTAATTTAACTACACAAATTTTGGCAAAACAGGCAAAGTATCAATTCGCAAGTTATTATTGCGTTCGGGTGTAATGTAGTTAGCGCCAACGTCAGGAGCAGGTTCGCAGAGAAATTGAGTGCAGACAGCCTGTCTGAATTGGCCTAACGCATTAAATCATTTCCATCAAACGGAGAGGAGAGTTGCTATGAGCAAGGAATTAACACGTCGAGAATTTATCGGAATCGGCACTGCAGCTGCGGCGGGGGCTTTCTTAATCAGCTGCGGCGGGGGAGCACAGCGGGAAATCTATGTACCACCGCTGATGGACCAGGCTCCGGAAGGACCGGAACTGAGAGCAGGCCTAGTCGGCTGCGGAGGTCGTGGGACCGGAGCCGCAGGTAATTTTCTGGATGCGGGGCCGAACCTGAGTATTGTAGCATTGGCTGACGTCTTCCAGGATCGCGTCGATAGTACCCGGCAGAGACTACGGGAGGAACACAACGAAGAAATTCCGGATGAGAATATCTACCTGGGATTTGATGGGTATCAACGACTCATTGACTCTGATGTGGATATAGTCCTGCTGGCCACTCCTCCCTATTTCCGTCCTGAGATGTTCGAGTATGCCGTGCAGGCGAAAAAACATGTGTTCATGGAGAAACCGGTGGCGGTTGATCCGGGGGGTGCCCGTTCGGTCATGGCGACGTCCAGGAAGGCGGAGTCAATGGGGTTGCAGGTCTCCACAGGTACTCAGCGCCGGCATCAGCGCAACTACGTAGCGACCCTGCAGCAAATAGCCAACGGCGCTATCGGAGATATTGTCGCCGGCAATTGCTACTGGGACCAGAGCCAGTTATGGTATCGAACCCGCCAGAGCGGATGGTCGGAAATGGAATATATGATCCGCGATTGGGTCAACTGGACCTGGCTGTCCGGCGATCATATTGTGGAACAGCACGTCCACAATATCGATGTAATCAATTGGTTCAGCGGCTTGCGGCCGGTGAGCGCTGTCTCGTATGGCGCACGCCAACGTCGCGTTACCGGCGATCAATATGATATGTTCAGCACAGATTTTATCTATGAAAACGGGATGCACATCCATAGCATGTGCCGGCAGATCAACGGAACACACAATAACGTCTCTGAATGGATAGTGGGCACGAAAGGCGTCTCGAATTGCCGGGACCAAATCCAGACGCACGACGGAGAAACTCTCTGGGAATATGAATATCCCCCGGATGAATCCGGTGAATCAACCGGGCAGGTAGCGGTCAGCCCTTACGTGCAGGAACATATTGATATGGTCACCAATATTCGGAATAATACCCCGATTAGCGAAGCGGAAGATACCGCGGTTTCGACGATGTGTGCCATCATGGGCCGCATTTCGGCGTATACCGGCCGAGAGGTCACCTGGGAAGAGATGATGAGTTCGGATCTGCAAATCGGACCAACTGAACTCGTCATGGGGCCGGTGCAGGGCGTGGATCGTTCGATTCCGGTGCCCGGCACTGAATAAACATCTTATTTTTCAGAGTGTTCAAGACGAGCCCCTGCAAGCGGGCGATTCAAACGGCCGTCGTGATAGCGCGACGGCCGTTTATGATGTTACCCGTTACTCCATATTCAATGGATCCAGATACACATTACGGAATTCGATGGGAGCACCCTCACTCTGCAGACATATTTTCCCCTGTTGGATGGTGGTACCTGTAGCCACATTCTGTAGCACACCGTTTACTTCCACCCGGATCGAATCTCCGCTGCAGGTGATATCATAGGCATTCCACTCTCCCGCCGGATTTTCACTGCTTTCTGCCATTTTTCTCACCACCCGGGAGGACATGTCCGTCCGTTCCGAAAAGTTGACATCAGCAAACGCCACAAAATCCCCGGCGTTTCCTGCCATCAGCTGGCATTCAATGCTCTTCGGCCAGATATTATCCGGTTCCTGCATATGCAGAAATACGCCGCTATTCCCAGCTTCTTCCGGCCACCGCCATTCCACGTGCAGCTTGTAGGTCGCATAGCTCTGACTGGTTCGCATATATCCGTTCGGTTGTCCGGAGCAGTAAATCACGCCGTCCCGGATCTCCCAAACCTGGTTGGGATCCACGGATTGATCTTCCAGATGAAAGCTCCAATCGTTAAAATTCCTTCCATTCCATAGATCAATTCGCTCCGTCGGCACCACCACCCCTTCACCGGTGCTTTGTTCTCGTTGCGCGCATCCAACGACTGTCATAGCCAGAATCAGCAACATGGCCGCCAAAACAATTCGATGTTCATAAGACCGCATTGTTCGGTACTCCCTTGTTTACATTAAACCGGATTGTGCGAAATCATCCGCTTCTTTATAGGCATTTATAACTGCTCGCTCCCCGTCGGTGCCGGGTTTGCTGTTTCCGTGTTCCATTCCGATGACACCAGTGTAACCTTTGTTGTAGATGTGTTCAAAGACATTATTGAAGTTGATCTCTCCGGTGCCAGGCTCCTTGCGGCCGGGATTATCCCCTACCTGAAAATAGGCAATCTCCTCCCAGGCTTTATCTATGTTCGGAATCAGGTTTCCCTCTGTGATCTGCTGGTGATAGAGATCGTCCAGAATTTTACAGGACGGACTTCCCACCGCGAGACAAATCTGATATGCCTGGGGAATTTTCGTGAGAAACACCCCAGGATGATTGGCATACCAGTTTAATGGTTCCAGCACCATCGTCACACCCGCCGGTTCGAGGATATCCGCACACCACTTCAGGTTCTCTATCACATTGGCCGTCTGATAGTCCCACTCCATTCCCTCATGATATGCGCCGGGAACGACAGTACACCACCGGGCGTTTACCCGTTTTGCGCCTTCCACCACCTGCTCCATCCGTTGAGTCAGAGTCTCCCGAAAATCCGGGTCATCCATCACGAAAGTTGGTTCTCCGAACTCAGCATAGGCCACGAACACGCCCATCGTCATATCCAGCCTGGCCATCTCCGTGGCAACCGTTTCCTGGACGTCAGCCGGTCGATCCATCATGCCGTTGTCTTCAAGAGCGGTGAATCCTTCATCGGCCATGAACTTCACCTGATCAACCAGATCCTCTCCGGCATGATGTCTGAACATGCCAAAATGCGGAGCATATTTCAGATGAAATTGACCGTCTTCATCCGGCTCTCTGGCTTGCACCCTGCTGGTGAGAGTTTTACCGAGTACCACAGAGGCGGCGGCCGCCGAGGCAGTCCCCAGAAAGGAACGTCTGGATAGACTACCGTTTGGTGACTTCTGTTGCTGTTCTGGATTATTCATACTTGTATCCTTTCATCCCAGAGATTGTACTCCGATTAGCTAGAGAAACTTTCGTATAATTCCCTGAATAAAGTATCCGGGCTGTCCCCACTTGTTCAGCTCTGCGATTTTAATGTGATGTCACCACTCGAGACTGTCCCGGAACGCGCAGAGGTCCAAAGTAAACAAGTATTAATTCTGATTGTATTGAATCCCGGAATGTGTCCAATGCACAGGATTTTTACAATATTTGGCGAGCTCCTGATATTTTTCTGGATTTTCCTGACCACCTCCGCTCATTATGCATTTTATGGTATTCTGCTCCGGAGAAAGCCCAAATTCCCAAAGATGTCATTGATACAGATAACTCTGCGTAACCACTCACACTTTCCCCAGGTCCCCTGCACGCTCGATCCCACGCCTCGATCAGGAGAAATTCATTACCAGCATGAGCAGGAATGCCTTCTCTCTCTGCCCATGCCGGCCACATTTTCTAAAACCCATCCTGAAGAAATCAGATTTAGGTGCGGTACTTACTTTTCCTCACTGCTGAAGGCGGCGTCGAATGCCACATCCGACGGGACGACATCCGCATCGCGCACCATTTGTAAGGCCTCCGGAGCTCCTTGTTCGCGATTCATGCCATTATCTTCCCATTCAATGGAGTAAGGTCCCTCATACCCCACGGCATTGAGCGCC
This sequence comes from bacterium, assembly GCA_035267465.1. Lineage (GTDB taxonomy): Bacteria > Fidelibacterota > JAANXI01 > JAANXI01 > JAANXI01 > DATFLS01. The sequence goes on along the minus strand of DATFLS010000125.1, from coordinate 3,423 downwards.
CGGAAAATGGGTTCGAACGGAACCCCGCCACGTCCGGGAGACACAAAGTCCCATCCCCGGCGATGATCCCCGAAGAACAGGTGCGAGGCCAGAATACCGTTACGGCCGTTCAGAACACGCCGGGATTCCTTCACATGCACGTGGGAGATATATTCCCCGTATTCATACACAAAATCGCAGGGATCCATCATCTGCCAGTACAAATGACTCGGATCAAAATTAATCCTGAAGGCGTCGTGATATTCAATGGCCTCCAGAACCCGGCGCGTTGTCCAGAAGTCATACGCGATTTCGCCGGGATGGACTTCGAGTCCGAACGTGATCCCTTCTTTTTTGAACACATCTAAGATAGGTTTCCAGCGGGTGGCGAAATCCTCATATCCCCGTTCGATCATTCCCGGAGGTACCGGGGGGAACATTGCCACCACATGCCAGATACTGGAGCCCGTGAACCCGTTGACTAATTCGACACCGAATTTTGCAGCGGCCCGCGCCGTCTTTTTCATCTCTTCCGCCGCCCGCTCCCGAACGCCCTTGGGATCGCCGTCGCCCCAGATCCGGGGTGGGATAATATTTTTATGCCGCTCGTCAATAGGATGATCGCAGACGCACTGGCCCACCAGATGATTACTAATTGCCCAGCATTTTAACCCGTGCTTTTCCAGGATATCCCGTTTTTTCTGTACGTAACTATCATCTTCCAGAGCCTTCTGGACTTCAAAATGATCGCCCCAGCAGGCGATCTCCAGTCCATCAAATCCCCATTCAGCGGCCTTTTCCGCCAGGGTCTCAAAGGGGAGATCTGCCCATTGGCCCGTAAAAAGCGTGACTGGTCTTGCCATCATGTCCTCCCTTGCTCTTCATTATGAGTTGTGCTGAATTGCGTTGACTGAAGCCTCTCAGGTATGCATTCTGGTCCATTTTTTATCGCTTTTGGCACTGTCCAGGACTGTTTCGATGAACAACATCCCTCGCAGGCCATCATTCACGTCCGGATAATCCGCAACTATCGGATCCGGGGTTTCGCCGGAGAGACGCGCTCGCAGGGTATCTGCAAAGTTCTGGTAGACATTGGCGAAGGCTTCGAGAAACGCTTCCGGGTGCCCGGAAGGAATGCGAGTGGCACGCCCGGCGGCAGGACTTTTTTCAGCAAGGTAATCTAAATCTGCGCCTCTTGCCCAGATTTCCGTGGGCCGTCCCTGCTGTTTGACATGCAGATAATTCGGATGTTCCTGGTGCCATTCCAGTCCTTTCTTGGTCCCATAGATGAATATCGCCAGGTTATTCTCTTCTCCGACGGATATCTGACTACAGTGGAGAATGCCCCGGGCTCCATTATTCAGCCGGAAGAGAACGTTGCCGTCATCATCCAGCGGGCGCCCTTCCACGAAGGTGGTTAAATCCGCGCACACCTCGCTCATCTTCAATCTTGTCAGATATTCGGTAAGGTTTTCCGCATGGGTACCGATGTCTCCCATGGCACCGGCGCCACCCGATTGCTTGGGATCCGTCCGCCACGATGCCTGTTTGTCTCCCGTTTTTTCCAGGGCGGTTGCCAGCCAACCCTGGGGATACTGTACTACCACTTTGCGGATTTCGCCCAGATCACCGTCTTTAATCATATCCCGGGCCAGCTTTACCATGGGATATCCGGTATAATTGTGCGTCAGCCCAAAAAGCAACCCGGTGTCATCGACCAGACTCTTCAGCTGTTTCGCTTCCTGAACATCGAGAGTCATCGGTTTGTCGCACACCACATGGAATCCGGCCTGGAGGAAATCTCTGGCAATGGGAAAGTGCCAGTTATTCGGCGTGGTGATGGATACAAAGTCAATCCGTTCCCCCGCCGGCAGCGACTGCTCATGCTCGATCATTTCCTCATACGAGTCAGATACCCGCCCGGGATCCAGGTACAATTGTTTGCCCGTCTGTTGGGACTTCTCAGGGTCGGATGAAAATGCCCCGGCCACCAGCTGAATACCCCCGTCCATTCGAGCTGCCTTCCGGTGTACTTCACCAATAAAAGCGCCAGGGCCTCCTCCCACCATGCCCATATGTAAATTACGGTCGAGTGCCATACGGCCTCCTTTCCGAAGTTTCACTCTCCTTGATTTTGGCGAATATGGTTCGAACTTCTCTAAGAAGTGCTTGCCACATCATCCTGACTTCACCCACCTCATCCGCTCGGTTTGGTGGTTGCAGCGATGAAAATTGCGGTGGTGATAATTGTTCACTGAAATTAACACACCAGATTTACTTCCGCAACATTTGCGAGAAACCTTACAACATCTATTATTCAGGGGTGGAATCTTTGCAGCGCAACCACTGGACGGAAACTGCTCACCATCCGTGTGTTCAATCCAACCCGTCTGGTACTTTGTTATACAATAATTTCCTGCCCTACCGGCCGGTACCTGAAGAACGCATATACCGGACTCAGGTCCTCACCACCCGCCTTAGATTCTGATCGTGCCCTATTATCGCGGACGTCTACCTCAACACCCAAACTCCGTTCTCCGGTCCCTGCTGCGGTGCTGAAACTTTAAGAGGAATGCGCCGGAAGTTTCACCGCTCCGATCAGCTGACTTCTTCACGCAACCTTTGCTGCACCATTTCCAGCAGCTGTTTTGTCGCCTTGATTCCTTCGGGCTCGCTCAATTCATCTCCTTCGTATTCAACGCCCACATGTCCGTGATAGCCGGCTCCGGTGACGATCCGCATCATGCGGTAGTAATCAATCGTTTCTTCGTATCCGTTCTCATCGAAACTGTAGGATTTGGCACTCACCGCCTTGGCATATCGCATGAGCTCCGTCACCCCTTTATAGCGATCGTATTCTTCACCTTCCCGAACCCGAAAATTGCCGAAATCCGGCAGGGTGCCACACCGCGGATGGCTGACCATTTCGATGACTCCTGACAACCATTCACCATTACTCGATAAACCACCATGATTTTCGACAATCACGTTAATCTGATGCTGATCCGCAAAATCCGTTAACCGGCGCAATCCGTCGGCCGCCAGTTTCATCTGTTCCTTGTAGCTCCCGGCACTGGCCGCATTCACCCGAATGGAATGACAACCTAAAAACTTCGCCGCCTCTACCCATTTATAATGGTTTGCCACCGCCTGCAGCCGCTCCTGCTCGTTGGGGTTCCCAAGACGGCCCTCACCATCGCACATGATTAACAGGCTTTTTACTCCCTCATTGTCTGCCCGATTCTTCATTTCCTGGAGATACTTCTGATCGGTTGCTCTGTCCATAAAGAACTGATTCACATACTCCACCGCCTCAATCCCGAACTGTCTTTTTGCCGTTTGGGCAAAATCCAGGTGATCCAGCTGGTTATCAAACAACATCCTGTGAAGCGACCACTCCGCAAGCGAGATGCTGTAATTAGCCGAGTACCTGCCCTTCAATAC
>DATFLS010000124.1:0-7264 GCA_035267465.1 bacterium | reverse complement strand
AAACGAAGTCCACAATCATATCGCGATTGATATCACTTGGAATGTTAAGTATTGCCACTGGTTGTATGCAGAGGCAACTGTGGAGAATCTTTGCTCTCTCGGGGGTGTCTGGTTCCTCCTTGATTTGCGCCCGGAGCGGGGAAAAGCAGTACTGAACGGACTGAAGTTCTCCTGATTCCTGTCGATAGTATTCACCAAGAACGCCTCATGGTATTTCGTCGCTCTGCTTGAATTGGTCATCTGGAAGCATGGTGGTGTCGGAAATCGTACTGGTGGTGAGGAAAGTGTCCCCGGAAGTATCGAAGGGCCGCAAGGTGAATGGTGGTGCAAGTGGATAGTGGATGACATCGACAGCCAACCCGGTGATGTGGCGACAGGTCTGTCTGCAGTGACCGGAGGGAAGCGCTGGGTGATCGCTCTCGCTGACAGGAAACGGGTGGGAAGGGAAGAATGGACCTCCTCCTCTCGTTTCGCTGGCACCGTGCACCTGTCGTGTGTATGCTCGCGAATGACCTTCCCACCTGTTTGATCCTGATTCGGTATACCGGACACGACAAGGACAGAAGCGTCTCAGGCAGTGGGGTCTGCAAAGAAGTCGCATTAAGGGATGGGCCGTGGGAATGGACACCACTGGCGTTAAAATTTAAAATCAGGACAGAGAAAGTGTTCTCGGAAAGCTGGGCCCATTTCACTGTGTCCACCAGCCAAGAGAGAAGGCGAGGAGAGCACGATGAGGAACGAAGAAGACACCTCAGAATGGACTCCACGGGAGCTCCGTCACTGGGTTGCCCGGGAGGCGCACAACGCTAAATGTACCCTGAACGCGTTGCTCGAAAACGAGTCTGCCTTTCGGGAAGCCGTGGAACGGGAACAGAGGGAAGACTAGTGAGGACGAGGGCAAGGAAAAGCGGGAAAGATTTGCTTATGAAACGCCGGACCTGAAGGGACAATTGAGAATGAAACCGGTAGGAATGCGGCAAATCTGACTGAGCCTAAGACTAAAAAAGAGAGTAAATTTGAGAATAGGACGCTGATATCCCGATTATACACAAGCATCACTTCCGGTGCAGATCACGAGGAACCCGGCTAGTTCTCGATTCTTCTGAGCGTCGTTTCCATGTTCTTTTCTTATCCAATCTTCATTCCGGGTCACGGCTCTCCCAGAAACCACCCTGCTGATTCCAGCTGGTGCAGGGCATGTTCCACCTCATCCATGATGTGTTCCAGGGCTTTCGCCTGGATGCCCAGCGCTTCTCGTTGTGTAACAAACATTTGTTTGTTGAACGATTGGAACTCCGCAAATCGAAATCCCCACTGCTGACAGGCGGCATCAGCCACATACAGGGATCCGGGAAGCCTGGCGTATCGCGAGTCTGCCTGATCCGGATGATATTTTGCCCCGATAGCTTTGGAGATGTTACCCGGGAGCGCCCAATCTTTGAATACCGCGGCTCCGATCTCCGCATGGGTATACCCGAGAAAGGCTCGTTCCAGGTCTCGCAGATCCCGTTTCAGTCGGGCAGCATATTCCAGAACACGGCGGAAGTGGTGATGGAGAAACTGGTCCTCAATGATAATCCCGATGTTGTGCAAGAGGCCCACGATATAGGCCAGTTCCCCCGGTTCCTCAAATTCCCGCCTGTACATGATTTTGAGGCAGTGTGCCACGGCAATACTGTGCTTCCATAACCCGCTCCGGGAATACTCGCTGATGGGTTCGGGCTGGTGGAACAGCTAACTCACCTTGTGATGCAGCGCCATCTCGGCCACCGTCTCAAATCCTATCCAGATAATGGCTTCCGCAAGATCGTAAAATTCCTCCGGATGATGATAGAACGCCGATCTCGCGGTCCGAAGCACCTTGGCTGTCAGGGGCGGATCTATTTCAATGGCTCGTTTCAGGTCGTAGGGGGTCGCGGACGGATCGTTCACCACCTGCACTATTTTGGTTACCACCTGCTTGATGGACGAAATATGGGAATCATTCACCCTGTGGATTACGGTCGCCAGTGAGGGCACATCGCGCTCGGTACTCGGCATAGACACTCCTCGAAATCCTTTTGATAGTATGCATGCTCATGTAATGTCTTTTGTGCTTCTCCGGAGCAGATCATTATCTGAAATCGTGAATCGCCACTGTACGCGAACCGACCGGTTTGTGGAAAAATCAATTGAATTTTTGTTCGGTACATAGACCGTAATTCGTAACGAGCAATTCCCAAGAGACGTCAGTAGAGTTTGGAGACCGGGAATTTATGCAGATGACCCACCGATACTCCCGGCCACTGCATGAGCGTAATTCCCAATTCCCTGAACACGTAATTACTCATATCAGTGTATATAATCCAGCATGTGAAAGCCAGAGCCTGTTATTTATATGCCGATAAATCGTGCACAATATACGCCTCGATATATTCGCGGATGAAGTGGAAGATCGTTGTAGAAGGGGCCTTGAAATGTCTGCCTGACGAAGACAAAACGTTCTGCATTTTCTCAGTCTGCATTATGAGTAAATGGATAGGATAACTTCCTGAATGCCGACTGTTCTGGAAATTGTAGACGATGAACTCCGTTACCAAAAAATGTAAGTTAATAACCAAGAAAAGCTACTCATTTCAGATCACGAAATTCAAGGACAATCTCATGAATCTGGGGAGCTCCTGCTGCACCTTATCACATTCCTGCTGTAACATCTGCACTTACCGGTACTCGTACCTCCTGTCGTATGCAGCTCTTCGAGAACTTTCTGGCTCGGAAACACGCTCTCAGTCAGATATTGACACGGTTGTTTCTCTATCATTCCTGGTAATTTCCTCAAGATCTTTGCAAAGTTGCCGATAATACAATGCTAAGGGAAGTAAAGACGACGAGCAGGGACGTACTAATTCTGACATGAGACAAATACCCGGGTGCCGTGGTGTGGGGGAAAATTTTTGATGTATGTGTCCATGGCTCTCCTGAAGTGGTCTATTTTTACTTCTGAATATTCCCAGGGCTTCCACACATTCCTGGAGCCCATACATCGGAGCGCGTGAGAGCGAGAAAAGGGGTGATGTCATGTATTGGCATTCTCATCCAGAAATTTTGCCGGATTTGATCACTGTTGGACTGGCATGTATCCTCGCTGTCCTGAGTCTTCACCGGCGGCGCACACCGGGTGCGATTTACTTTGGGTGGGTGATGAGTGCGATTGCATTGTGGATGTTCTGTGAGATTTTGGTTACCGCAAGCACCTCAGTGATAACGAAAGTCTTCTGGTGGAAAGCCTCCTATGTCGGCAATGTGATGGTACCCATACTCTGGCTGGTGTTCGTCTTACGATATACAGGATATAGCCAGTGGCTCCGCCCGACATATCTTTTGATAGCACTGAGTATTCCGGTGATGACGTTAGTGGTCGTGTGGTCGGAAACGTTGCATCCGCTCTTTTTCAGTCAATTCACCGTGTCCACGGTGCATGAGACCATTCGGCTGCATGTCTCGTATCACGGGTGGTATTGGATCTACCTGGCGTATAGTTACTTGCTTCTTTTCGCAGGCGTCGGCTTTCTCATGTATGCTATCCACACAGGAGCCTCGCGCCTTTATCGCCGACAGGCACGTTCGGTGATCCTCGGGGCGCTCCTGTTTGGTGCCGGGACGTTCCTCAGTATTTTCCACACGCATACCTGGTTTCCCCTGGACCCTATGCCGCTTGGTGCCCTGCTGGGTGGCATGGTTATTTTTTGGTCGATTTGCAAACATCGGTTTCTGGAATTGGCGCCCCTTGCACGGAAGGTGCTGGTTGAACATATGCCGGAGGGCATGCTGGTGATTGACACCCAGGATCGGATTGTCGATGTGAATCCCTCCGCGGGCCGGATGCTGGGCCGGCAACCGGACGACGTGTTGGGAAGAGCGTGCCACGACCTGCTGCCCGGAATACGCCTGGGGAATCTGCCCACCATGCCCGATCAGATCAGTACGGAACACGTGACGGTCTCCACAAACGGGCAAGCACACCTGTATGACCTGCGGATTGCTCCGCTGATAGAAGAACATGATAAGTGGGTGGGGTGGTTGATCTCTGTCCAGGATGCCACTCAATCCTACCAGGCGCAGAGAGCGCTGGAAGAGTCCAAGCAGGAGGTGCGGGAGATTTTTGCCCAGATGAAGAACGGGTTTTATCGCACCACACCGGACGGAGAAATCCTCCTGGCCAATCAGCGGTTGGCCGAGATGCTGGGGTATACCGCTCCGGAGGAATTGGAAGGGCACTTCCTCCATGATCTGCCCAATTTTGACACCTCAAATCGGGAGGATTTCACGGCCCTTATGGACGAACAGGATGCGGTCCAGAATTTTGAAGCCACCTGGACCACCACCGCCGGGGAGGGACTCCTCGTCCACATCAGCGGACACAAACGCTATGATGACCAGGCAGCACGCATCTTCTATGAAGGCGTGGTGATCGACGTCACGGAGCAGAAACAGCTGCAGCGCCAGCTCCAGCAGGCTCAGAAGATGGAATCGCTGGGTCGACTTGCCGGTGGGGTCGCCCACGATTTTAATAATATTCTGACCAGTATCGCCATGAATGCGGATTTCGGGTTACTGCAAAGTGACGTCCACCCCTTCAGTAACCAATTGCAGGAGATCCAGCGTGAGGTGGATCACGGTGCCCGGATCACCCGGCAGTTACTGGCCTTTTCGCGCCAGCAGGAGTTCAAGAAAGAACACGTTGAGCTCCATAATGTGATCGCCGATCTGTTGAAATTAATCCAAAAACTCCTGGGCGAGCATATCACTGTTGAATTCAATCCTGGAGCAGATGTCCCGGCGCTCTCTGTGGATTCCGGTCAGCTGGAACAGGTATTCATCAACCTCGCGGTCAATGCCAAAGACGCCATGTCGGAAGGGGGAACTTTCATGATCGAAACGAGAAGTCTCACCAGTCCGGAGGCCCAGAAATTCGCAGTATACCATGATCTCCCACCCGCATCATACGTGGAGATCACCGTCCGGGATACGGGTATGGGCATTGAGCCTGAACACCTGGACAAGATCTTCGATCCGTTTTTTACCACCAAATCGGAAGACGAGGGAACGGGATTGGGTCTCTCCATTGTCCATGGTATTGTCATCCAACATGGCGGAGCAATAAAAGTAGAGAGCCACCCGGGGAAGGGGACGGAATTCCGGATGTACTTGCCAGTCGAAGAGGCACCACACGATGATAGCACTGCCACCGAATCCAGCATACTAGAGGCCGGCACCGAGACGATTCTCCTGGTGGAGGATGAGCCGTCGGTTCGGGATGCCCTGCATCGCATGTTAAATTTGTACGGATACCAGGTGCTGGTGGCGGGCACGGGGAAGGAAGGCTATGCCCAGTTCCAGGCGCATGTTGATCAGATTGACCTGGTGGTCTCGGATGTGATCATGCCAGAGCTCACCGGACCGGATCTCTTCGAACGGATCACCCGGATGAATGGCCAGATCCCGTTTATCTTTATCAGCGGGTATCCGGATACCCATATTAATACCACCTTTCTCCAGGAACATCACCTGCCGTTTTATCGAAAACCGGTCAGCGCGCGCACCTTGCTCAGAGCGGTACGGGAGGTCTTACAACCAAGGAAAAACACCCCTCACAGATAGCGATGCCGGGACAGCACACCAATTCTCAGGACGCTCTGATCGTGCTCATGCCACAATCTGAGCACGATATCGAGTCGGTACATCGCTATCTGGAAAGGAAGGGATATACGATGCAGATACTGGAGACCGTGGATCTTTCGCAGCCGATGCCCCTGCTGGGGGAGGCGGATATCTGTATGATCGATATCGATGTGAGGGTGGATGACCAACCGGTGTATCGCTGGCTGGCGGAGCACATCAGCGGGGACCTGATCGGGCTGTGTGAACGGGCCCGGTATGAGCGAGCGGCCCGGGCAGTAGAGCAGGGTGTTCTCTATGATTACGTCATTATCAAACCTCTGTACGATATCCACCAGGTGGGCTTTGCATTGCAGCGGGCCTTGAAACAGCAGGAATCGGACCGGGCCATCCAGATGCTACTACAGGAGCTGGAGCAGTTTCGTCATGAGATCCTTGCTGAACAGCTCGATACCACGCACGCTGGCCTCCGCGAGACACTCGACCACCATCTTGAAGATCTCCGGCAGGGACTCCTGTCGCAGCAGCGGGACACCATCGCTGTGAAAAACCGGGCGCAATTCGATGCCCTCTTTCGGGATTTCCAACAGCAAGTCCCGGAATCCCTGGGTGAGGCGAAGGACAAACTCTATGGGGAATTATTTATGCCACTGGAGTCCACGCAGGAAGCGTTTCAAACGCAAATGGAAGATAGACCACTGTTTCAAGAAGATGATGGCCCTACGGTGCTCTTGGTGGATGACCAAGCCAGCGTGGTAAAAAATATCAGCCGAATGTTACAGGTCCACGGATATGGTGTGCTCACGGCCGAGAACGGGGAACAGGGGATTCTGCAGGCACGGGAGCACAACCCGGCAGTCATTCTCATGGATATTGCCATGCCCGGCCTCACCGGTATCGAAGCCGTGAGAGTGTTAAAGAAGGAGGCAGATACGGCGGCCATTCCCATTATTATGATGACCTCCTACTCTACGGAAGATTTTGTGGACCAGGCCAGAGAAGCCGGGGCAGACAAATTTATTGCTAAACCCTTCCGCACCGCAATGCTGGTGGAGCGCATTCAGCAAGCGATCCGGAGAGAATCCCTCTCCTGAGAAATCATGGTAGACAGGGTGATCACCTTGTAGGACAAGATGTTCGGAGTCTTTTTGCTTTCGATCTCATGCAGATTTTCCTACAATTTTCCGTATTTCAGTTTAGTAAGCGAGGACTGTCAAATAGGTCTTTATGGTTGTGTTTAACGCGTTGAGCTTGTGTATGATCCGGCATTCCTTTGAACAGATTCGGTACTGATGGGCATGAAGTCCGGCACCGCTATCAAAAAGACTTAGGATGTGTTTGCACTCGCGTTGGCGGGAAAACGGGGCTTTTGGGAGTAAGACCGTGCGTTTCTGCATCCCGGCGGGGCACTCGGAAATTCCCGGTTACTCATGGTCAACGAGTTGATGCATACCGGAGAAGCCATTCCGCTGGTCGAGACGCATATGCTTATGGGGAAGCGTTGTTTGAAATCGCGCCCTTAGGGAAATTGAAAATATAAATGCGCACTACCCCAAAACAGATTCCAATAATTTAGCGAGTGATTTAAAACAGATGAAACATCTAT
>DATFLS010000123.1:0-3267 GCA_035267465.1 bacterium | reverse complement strand
GACGTAGTCATCCTCTTCGTTGTCGGGCGTCAGGAAAAGGTTGGAATAATACTCCTCCCGCAACACCAGTTTCTTTTCCAGACTCACCCGGGCGAAAGCGGTGGCCGTTCCTCCCAGAACGAGAACCGGAATCAGCAGGATCGGAATCGTACAGTGGCAGAGTCTCATGGCAGTGCCTTCCGCATTCAATAGTAGTCGTAATATTTCTTCTTTCTCCCAACGAGAAAGGCATCGTTGTAAATCACGCCAAGCAGATTCGCGCCTTGCAATGCCGCGAGCGCCTGTCTTATCTGGGCGATCTTGGCCACCCCCTCCCGGACCACGAACAGAACTCCATCGGCGACCGAACTCAAAGCCTGAGCTTCTGCAAACAGAAGCGTCGGTGGGGTGTCGATGATAATATAGCGTTCCGGATAGCGATGCTTCATCTCCACAACCAGGGATTTCATCTGGTCCGAGGCGAGCAGTTCCACCGGGTCCTCCGCCACGCCTCCGGCCGGAAGCACCACCAGCTTGCCCAGTCCCGTCTTGACCAGGGCCCCCTCGAGAGGCGCGCCGTCCCGAAGACACTGCAGAAGCCCGTAACCGGGGTCGAAATTGAGATACTTGTGAACTGCCGGCCGTCTCAAGTCCGCATCGACCAGCAACACCGAATGATCGTAATCGCGCGCCATGGTGACGGCCAGATTAAGCGCTGTCACGGACTTGCCTTCCTCGCTCAGGGAACTGGTGACCATTAAGGTATTGAGAAACCGCTTCCCCTTGGTCATCAGCAAAATCTGGGATTTGAGCTTTTTATATTCTTCCGCGACGGGATGGTAGTCCGGCAGGGCACAGACCAGGCTGGATTCCCTGACCGTCAACGGCTCCGTGGCCAGTTGTTGTGACAACACCGGCATCTTTGCGGCAGCGGACCGATTCAGCTGGGGGCCTTGTCCGCCTGCCGACTCCCGGATTTGCGTGGCCTTTTCAATGGCCTTTTCGATACGACTCATATGATCTCCTTGACACCCCGGGAAGGGTTGGCTCCGCCCGCCTTGAATCACCGGAACGCCGCCTAGAGCCTCCCGATCTGTTTCAGAAACTCGAATCCCAGCAAACCCAGGATCCCGCTGAAATAAACACTGGCAGCCAGATAGACCAGCAGATCCCGGCGTCGCGATGACCGGCTGCGGATTTCATCGGGGATGCGGGGAACCACCGAAAGCACCGCTACACCCAAACCCGACAACTGATGGACATCCTTGACCGAGGAATCGAAGTTTTCCAGGACAATGACCATGCCTAGACCGGCACTGATCCCCAGGGCGATGACGGCCAGGATCATGCGGACCATATCCGGAGCCACCGGCTCCTCGGGAAACAGGGCCGGATCGACGATGCGAAATGTAGTGGCCTTGTCCCCGATTTCCATCTGTTTCGAAACCTCGGACTGGCCGGCTCGCATGAGAAGTTCCTCGTAAAGCCGCTTATATGTATTTCGTTCCTGGGTCAGCATAGCCAATTGCTTCATCGTTTCGGGGGTATTCTGAAGGTCGAATTCCTTTTGCGACTTGAGCTGCTTGATCCTGTCCCGACGGGCGACGGTGGCCGATATTTCCGCCTCGAGATCGTAAATTTTCTGCTGCAGGTCCTGGTAAAGGGGGTTGACCGCCATGGTCGTCGATTCCGGTGAGGGCTCCCGGGGCTCTTCGGCGTTTTGCAGGGATTCCATTTCTGCCCTGAGCTTGACCACTTCCGGATAATCCTCCGTATAAGTAACAAGCAGTTGGGCGATGCGGTTTTTCAATGTTGCAATCCGGTTTTCCGTCTGTTTTTCGCTGAACAGGGCAATCGTCGGCGTGACGCGTTTACTCTGGCTAACCAAACGATTCCTTCTCGCCTTGAGCGTTTCGATGGTCAGCCCCAATTCCTCTATCGAATGATCGTAGTCATTAATATTGGTCAACATTATTTTTTCATCGAAATTGGAAAAAATCCCTTGTTTCTTACGGAAATCAATAATGGCATCTTCTGCGACATCCAGTTTTTTCTTGAAAAGCAGCAGCTGTTCATCGAGAAACCGGTTGGCCCCATAGGTTTCCTGACGTTTCGAGAAAATATTTTGTTCTACAAAAGCCCCCACCAACGTGTTGATGTATTTTTGTGCAAAATCGGGGTTTTCATCGACTATGGACACCCGGAATAAATCCTTACGGTTGCCTTCTCCTTTGATTTCCACATTGGTTCTCCTCTGAAGTCCGGAAATAAAATCATTTATTGCAGTTTGATTTTTTTCAGAAATATCAATGTCGATTGACTTAATGACTTTCAACAAAAATTCCCGGCTTAAAAGAGAATACTTTAAGGTATTGATGCGGCTGTCCATGTCGGGAGTAATGGCAATCCCTTTAATGAGTTGCTTGATGACATTATCTTCAATAAACACCGTACTATCGGCCAGATATTTTTTCGGCATATGATAAACAAAGGCAATTCCACACGACATTACCAGCACAGAAATGGCGATAAAAAAGTACCTTCTGATGTAAAGAAATTTAATATATTTATAGAGTTCTCTGATGATGTCTTCCATACCGCCATCCTGTTGTCTCGGGTCCAAGGATTACAAGAACGAAGTATGTCAGCCTTTACGAGTGATCAGAAAAAGCCTTCCACGATGGTGATGAGGTCCCCGGGCTGGAGAAAGATATTCTGGGCCAGATCCTTCCCTTCGATCAGGTCTGCCCCCCGGACTTTCAGCCGTTGCCCCGATTTCCGATGAACGACCACGCTGTTGCCCTTGGCGTACTCGTTGAACCCGCCGGCTTCGAGTACGGCATCGAGGACCTTCATGCCGTCCCGGAAAAAGATGAATCTGGGTTCCTTGATCGCGCCAAGCACGTACACTTTGCTCAGCTCCCGGCTCGGAATGAAAACAATGTCGTCCGGCCGGAGCTCGACGTCCTGGGAGAAATCGCCCTCGGCCAGCAAGGCGTGAAAATCGACCTTCATTTTCTGTTCGTTTCGAATCAGGTAAGCCCGACGCAGATCCCCGTTTTCGAGGCTGGGAAGACTGCAGAGACACTTGAACAGGGTCGTCCTTCCTTCCAACTGGACGACGCTGGAGGGAACGCCGCTTCCGGCGACATAAACCTTGTTGTTGGTGATCTTTTCGACTTTCACGGTGACTATCGGTTTTTTCACGAACTCGCCGAGGACCCGGGTGAGGTTTTTCGCCAGATGCTCCGGCGTGAGCCCGGAGGCACTGACGTCCCCGGCCGCCGG
>DATFLS010000122.1:0-4962 GCA_035267465.1 bacterium | reverse complement strand
CCCCAGCGAGATACCATCTCGCTCTACAACTCCCCTCCTTCGTGCCGCTGCTCCCGGGGTGATGGTGGGGTGAGGTGACCTCTTTCCTCTTTCCTCATTCCTCTTTTCTATCTTTTCCATTCGTGTTCATTCGTGTCAATTCGTGGTTGCCTATGTTTTTCGTGTCATTCGTGGTTTCAGTCGTGTTTCGCGTTACTCGTTATTTTCCCATGTGGCAGGCACTCTTTTCTCTTTCTTCTTCTGTTGTTTCCCCACCCCAGCGAGATACCATCTCGCTCTACAACTCCCCTCCTTCGTGCCGCTGCTCCCGGGGTGATGGTGGGGTGAGGTGACCTCTTTCCTCTTTTCTCTTTCCTCTTTCCTCTTTTCTATCCCTTCCATTCGTGTTCATTTGTGTCAATTCGTGGTGTCTATAAACTTCTCAGGAGGCCGATATTATTCCTCTCCGGCCACAATCTGAATACGCAGGTATCGTTCGTTAATTGCTCCGGCGTACCCGAGGGCTTTCCCCCCAAAGAAATTGCGCGCCTCGTGATTCGGTGGGAAATCCCGGAGATAATAATGCTTATAGAAGGTCTCGCTTAATGATCCGATAATGATGTCATAAGTGCCGGGCACCGCCCCGATGTCCAGAGCCGGTCCCGGGAAAGTAAACACCCGGGGCATCACAGATGTACCGTACCCGAGTCTGGTGATATATACTGAATAAAAGTAGGCCTCCGGATCCTCCGCCCATTGGAGTTTTGCCGTATCGGCAGCCATCGTCGCATAGATAACTTCATGGGTGCCTCTCCGGGATTGGTTTTCCCGCCGCACAATCATATCCGTCTTAAAAGGGAAAAAAGTTACTGCCGGATACGGTCGAAATGTGGTCGTGAAACCCTCTCCATCAATGGTAACATTCACTCTGTAGCGCTGGTTGTCCGACAGTTCGAAGTTCAGGTTATCCAGCCTATAGGCGCCATAATATAGCGTGTCAACGTCTGCTCCCACTCCGAACCCGTTTCCGAACGGTCCGTCTCCCTCCTCAGCGATGTACGAGTACGCGGCGGCACTATCATGCCAGGAGAAAGAACTGAGCAATGCGCCTTCCTCCGTTCGTATCTCCGCCGAGGCATCCCGGATATGCGCTTCCCGGATGCTCATGGTATCCTCGATGGTGAATGTCCGGTCCACCCGCAGCACGGACTTACCAAGGTTCGCCGGATAGAAATCGGCTTCGATTTTATACTCCGGTTCGTACTCGAACTCGAAGGCCGATATCGGCACGTCTTTTTCGCATCCCATTCCTCCCACTATAAGGATAATCCCCATCAGCAGGAAGAATAGATTTTTAATATGGTAAAACAGAGTCGTCACAATCGATTCCACTATAAAAGTAATTCAGGACTTTGAGTTTCATATTATCAACACATGACCCATAGAATATGATTATTTTCTCCAGCTGCTAAATCATTGTGTAATATTGCAGTTCACTCCTGATAATTTGAATTTCTTTTATTTCAATTCGCGTCAATTGGTGTCATTCGTGGTTTCAACAGCCGTTTTGTCATTAAAATTGAAACGATATCCCCATAGTCGGTATAATGGGAAACATGGAGTAGGCGGTCACCGCGGAGGGCGACGCCGAATGATTCCACTGGTAAAACAGCACGTTAAAATGGTTAGTGAAATTGATAACCTGGAGGGTGAGGCTGCCCCGCAATCCGAACCAGGTGACGTATCGGGTATAACTCACATCGCCCCGGAGGTAATTCGGGAACCTGGCGCTGTTCCGGTTGCCCTGGATATTGGATTGAAACAAATAGGGTTGAAACCAGCCGCTGGTCTCCGAACCGCCGTATTGCTTCCCCACCACCGGGGTGTAGGGTTGTCCACTGCTCCAGTTCCAGCTGATTCCCAGCGAATGTTTCTCGTTTATCCGGTAATTCAGCACCAGGTTGAAGTTATGGCGCTTATCATACTTCGGTGCATACACCTCGCCCTGCTCCGGTTCTACCGTTCCGTCCCCGTCCAGATCGATCCGTTTCACTGTTCTGGCATAGGTGTAGGCTATCCACCCGGTTACATTCCCGACTGATCGCTTCAGAATGGTTTCGATGCCCCAGGCGAATCCGGTTCCGGCGACATAATCGTCCCGGTCGTTATACACGTTCTGGATCGGATTCAAATCCAGCACATTCAGATAGGGCTTGTAGTAGGCTTCCAGGGAGAGCTGATGCCCTGCCCCGATCCATTGTTCCACTCCAAGGATGTAATGAATGGCCCGCTGCGGATCCAGATAATCCGGCACCGGATTCCAGAAGTCCACCACCCGCAGGATCGCATCGTCATCATTGCTGGTAAACAGGAATTGCGTATACAATCCGGCGCTGCCCTTCAGGGCGGTATTCTCATAGATGCGATATTTGAATCCGCCCCGGAGGTCAAACCAGGGCTTATCCGACAGCGAGTAGTACGAACCGCGCACACCCGCCTGGAGATTCAACCGGATGTTCATTTGCCAGGTATCCTGGATGTAGGCGGAAAAGAGCCGGGGATTCTGATCTTCATCCAAAAACCGGGTTTCATCATTATCGAAGGTGAACCGAAACCGGAACCGCTTATAGCTGAGACCGGTCTGCAGCCGGTGGGCAGACGATAGTTTCCAATCCAGACGTTCCGCAACAGAGACATCTTCCAGCACATTCTTGATCAGAAACCGGTTGGCCACCCGATTCCCGAGGGAGTCCGTGGTGGTCTGAGTGAAATCCACATCAAAATCATAGGCGCTCATCGCCACCATGGATTCCAGCATCATATCGGATCGCAAAATACTTCTGACGATGGCGCTGTTGGTGCGATTCCCCCAGATCCAGTTGAAATCGATGGAGCCGGTTTGTTCGTCGCCGGCACCAAACTGCAGGGTTAAATCATCCGCGCCGAAGTAGCCCTGCACATCCACCCGGTGCCGATCGGTCACCTGGGTATGGGCCTTCCACTGCCCGTCGTAAAAGAAGTACGGCAGGGTGGGAATCGTATCGTTGAGAGAATGGGCCAGGCTGACCAACTGATCGAAATAGGTGCGCCGCAGAGAAATAAAATATCCCCCCTTATACAGGGGACCTTCCAGGAAGGCCTTCGAACTCAGCATACTGATATCCACCGCTCCCCCGCTGATATCCCAGTACTTTTTCAGGGGCCAGTGCTCCCCGAGCAGTCCACCCTGCGGATTCCCCTCCTTGGTCCGGATTTCCAGCACCGAGGAGAGCCGCCCGCCGTACCGCACCGGAAACCCGCCCGCCTGGAATTCGGCATCCCGGATGGCATCGGTGTTGAAGGCCGAGAAGACCCCTCCGAAATGATACGGATTGTACACCTCTATCCCGTCCAATAAAATCAGATTCTCGTCCGGACTGCCTCCCCGCACCACCAGCGCAGCTGAAAAATCATTCTGGGAGACCACCCCCGGGAGCTGCTGGACGGACCGGAAAATATCCGCTTCCACAAAGGCCGGCACGATCTCCAGTTCCCTGGGAGACAGATTAATCCGGCTGGTCTCCACCGCTTTCTCGAAGCGCACCCGATCTGCGGTAACCACGACTTCGTCCATCTGCAGGCTCCGGGTCTGTAACCGGATATCCACCCGAACATCCGACTGCGGCGGAACCCGAATCATCGTATCCTGTGTCGCATATCCGATGTAAGATATCGAGAGGGTATACGTATCCGGCGCGACGTTATGGATGATATAGTAGCCCTTCTCATCCGACGTTGCGCCCTGATCCGTGCCGCGCAGGACAACGTTCGCATACGCCAGCGGATCCGCGGTTTCGGTGTCTGTTAGGAATCCGCTGATGGTGGAAGCGCTTAGAGGATTGGAGATCAACCAGACAATTCCAAGGATTCCGAAGGATCGAATCAGGTTCGTCATGGAGGTCAATTGATGCTTCACCGCTGGCCTTTTCGAGGTATCATATTGCCATTTAATGCCCATTTTAAAAAAATGATTCCGAATTATTATTTCAAAGTGTTATTTTTAATATTTCAATACCAAATACCCAATACTCAATAGTTCAATATTTCAATACTTAATACTCAATACTTCAATACGCATTCATGAGACAGCGGCGCCGGGGTGGTGTCTGAGGGTTTGTTTACGGCTCAGTCCGCAGATGGTGTCATCCCGAATCCTCGCTGTTCAGAGGTGAGGGATCTCTTTCGGAGCTCCTGTAGTCTGGTTGTGCGCTCACTGGCAGGAGACGAACCCGGGCGGCCGACCCGGGGTGTGCGCCGTCGCATGGAGTCACGCAGCTGTTTCCCCATATCCCCGGTAGCGAGCCCTTCCTGATCCTTCCTACGATTGGAGACCCAGCATACCCACCGCCTCCCGTCCCCCCCTTTACCCTGTGTGAGGGAAAGGGGGACAGGGGGATAGAGTGAGCGGCAGTGGGCCGGGGAAGTACCGATTGGCGCGTCGTCCCAGAGAGTCACGCAGTCGAGCCCACATATCCCTGGTGGAGATCCCTTGAACAGCAGGGATTCGGGATGACAGGGCGGCCGGCTCGCACCCCCGGTGAAGATCCCTGCACCACTATGCACTCCCGGGTTACTTCAGACGTATCGAATTGCCACTGCAAGCAATTGCGGTAGGGTTCTGTTCCTGTAGAACAGGCTTGTAACTTTTTACAATAGGCTTCTTCAATTGTAGAATCGTATTGCAACTTTTTACAATAGATTTCTATAGTTGAAGAATAGTATTGCAACTTTTTACAGCAGGGTTATTCAGTTGTAGAATAGCATTGTAAGTTTTTACATTCGCATTCTTCAAGTGTAGAATACCATTGCAAGTTTTTACAATAGACTTCTACAGTTGAACAATCGCATTACAACTTTTTGCAATATCATAAATCAGATTTTCAGGTCTGTTTACAATTCTTTGGCATTGAATCCTCTAAGAACGAAATCCGCTGTCTGAGGGCT
>DATFLS010000121.1:0-9339 GCA_035267465.1 bacterium | reverse complement strand
TTTCGACCACACTTCCGCTGTCATCAAAGTGTCTTCCTTTCCTCTTTCCTCTTTCCTCTTTCCTCTTTCCTCTTCCACGTGTCTGTTCACTCCTCGGGTGTCACTTCCTCCTTTTGTCTTCGTCTATCAGTGGCCATCCGCTTTTTCCGCGTTATCTGGGTGCTATTTGTTTTTTCGTGCCATTTCGAATTCCAGCTACAACCGCTGGATAGTCATCCCGCCGTCCACCTGGATGGTTTGTCCGGTGGAATAGGCGAAGTCGCCGCGGGCCAGTGACGCCACCACTTTCCCGACATCTTTCGGTTCGCCCCATCTGGACTGGAGCATCAATCCTTCGGCGATGAGCCGATCGTACTTTTCCCGGACGCCCGCCGTCATATCGCTGCGGATGATACCCGGCGACACTTCATAGACCGGGATACCGAACTCGCTCATACGCACCGCCCACAATTTGGCGGCCATACTGAGCCCGGCCTTCGACAGACAGTACTCTCCCCGGTCGGTGGAGGCCACCGTTGCGGAAATGGAAGTGATAAACACGATACAGCCATCAAAATCCTCCGCTGATCGCTGCTGTTCTATCATCCAGTTAGCCACGCTCTGAGTCAGGAAGTAGGGACCCTGTAAATTGATACCGAGGACACGCTCGAAGCTCTCCTGGGTGGCATTCAGGATATCGTTTCGTTCCAAGGGAGCCACGCCGGCGTTGTTCACCAGGAGGTGCAGCGCTCCGGATCGTTCCCGTATCTTTGCGAGAATCGCCTCTCTGTCACCGGCATCGCTGACGTCACCCCGGCAATATATCACGTCACTCCCGGCGGAACGTAATTGCTCCAGCGCCGTTTGTACCTGCGCGGATTCACGCACGCCGTTCAGTACCAGGTCATACCCCTCGGCTGCCAGCTGCCCGGCGATGCCGTAACCGATACCTCTGGTTCCCCCGGTAATTAACGCCACTTTCCCCATAGGCTTTCCTTCTCAGCTCCTCTCTTATGGTTCGAGTTCCGGAATCTCCATCGTTTTTCCCTGCTGCCAGGATTCCGCCCCCTTCTCTGCCAGCTGCACGCCGCGGGCGCCGGAGAGAAAATCCATGGGAAAGGGTTCATCGAGCGCCACGTGCCGCAGAAATAATTCCCACTGGGCTTTAAAAGCATTTTCATATTCCCGGTGATCGGGCACTTCCATCCAATCCGACAGATAGTCGGTCCCGGTCTCCACGTCCGGGTTCCAGACCGGTTTCGGCGTGGCGGCATACGGCTGGATGTAACAGTTCCGCAGCCCGGCAACCGCCGAACCTTCCGTGCCGTCCACCTGGATGGACACCAGATCGTCCCGGCGCACCCGGGTGACCCAGCTGGAGTTGAAATGGGCGATAATCCCATTGTTTAATTCGAAGGTGGCAAAGGCCGCGTCTTCGGCTGTGCATTCGTAAGGCTCTCCCTCCTCATCCCAACGTTTCGGGATGTGCGTGGTGGCGATACAGGAGACTGATTTGACCCTACCGAATAAATGTTCGAACACATAATTCCAGTGCGGAAACATATCCAGGATGATGCCGCCACCGTCTTCTTTCCGGTAATTCCAGGACGGCCGCTGCGACTGGATGCGATCCCCCTCGAAGACCCAGTATCCGAACTCTCCGCGGGTGGCGAGGATCTCGCCGAAGAAGCCGCTGTCCACCAGCAATTGGAGTTTCCGGATCCCCGGCAGCCAGAGTTTGTCCTGCACCACCCCATGTTTGATGCCTGCGTCCTCTGCCAGCGAATACAGTTCGTAGGCTTCTTTTACGGTGGTGGCACTGGGTTTTTCCACGTAGATGTGTTTCCCGGCGTCAATGGCCCGGCGCACGTATTTCGCCCGGAGGTTCGTCGTCAGCGCATCAAAGTAAATCTGATAGTGGGAATCCGCCAGCACTTCCTCCGGATCGGTGGTCCATTTGGCGATGCCCGACTGGTTCGCCCGGTTCCGGAGCTTAACGGGATTCCGTCCCACCAGCACCGGATCCGGCATAATGGTTTCTTTGTCAGAGATCCGGACGCCGCCCTGCTCGATAATCGGCACGATGGATCGCATCAGATGCTGATTCGTCCCCATCCGACCCGTTACCCCGTGCATGATCACCCCGACTTTGTGAATCTTCGTTTGTTCAGCCATACAATCCTCCAACAAGAATCCGCCACAGATTCACGCAGATAATCACAGATATGAACTCACTGAATACTAACCGCTTGAATTCAGGTTTGTCACCGAAATTGAGCACTAATCCCCCTTCGATGTCTGTGGCTTTTAAATAATTGATCATTTGCGCCTGGTGCTCTGGCAGTATATGTTTGACGGCTTTCAGTCCAAAAAGAACCTTTTGTTCCACAATTAAGTCTGCCCGGAACTCCCCCACAACTGTCCCGCGAAATTTCACCTGTTTGGGTGACTGCTGCTCCACATGCAGTCCATATTCTGTTAAGAGCATAAAAAGTGAATTCTCGTAAACAGATTCCAGAAATCCCTTTCCTAATTCATTGTATACCTCATAAAAGGCTTTCAGAATCTTATCAGTAATTGCTTTATATTTAAATGTCTTTTTATCTGTGGCCATCTGTGCAAATCTGTGGCTATATGTTTTTTCTGTAGGCTTCCATGATCCGAGCGAGGTACTCATCCTGATCCATGCTCCAGTATTGTTTCGAGAAAATCTCCACTTCATGATAGCCATCGAAGCCGGTGTCTTCCACCCATTCACGGATCCGGCGGATGGGAATACAGCCTTCGCCCATGATTCCCCGGTCGTACAGCAAATCCCTGGTGGGCGACTTCCAGTCACAAATATGAAATGCGAACAGGTTGTGCTGTCTTCCGGCACGCCGGATTTCCGCCTCCAGATCCGGATCCCACCAGAGATGATAAACGTCCACGGCGACACCCACCTGCGCCGAGTCGATTTGTTCGGCAACGTCGTTCGCCTGGCGCAATGTATTGATGGCGGATCGGGTATCGGCGTACATGGGATGGAGCGGTTCGATAGCCAGTCTCACCCCCGCCTGTTCCGCGTCGGACAGTATTGCCTGAATGCCGTCAATGATTTGTTCGCGTGATTCCTCCAATGATTGCGCCGGATGCGCCCCGCAGACTAACACAACCAATGGCGCTCCCAGGGCCGCCGCCTCCTCGATCCCGGTTCTGTTCTCCTGCAGCGCCTGTTTGCGCTTCGCTGCCTCCGGGTGCGGGAAGAATCCGCCCCGGCAGAGCGATACGATCTCTAAGCCTTCGTCCCTCACCAGATTACCGACCTGTACGGGATCCCGTCCTTCAAATGCGTCTCTCCAGACGGTGATACCCTTCACCCCGGCTCCGGCAAATTTTGGCGCGGCTTCTTCAATTTCCCATGGTTTGGTGGTAATGGTATGAATGCATAATCGGGATAAATCCTGTGGTTGTCCTGGATTCATAACAGTCACTCACTCCCCGGGCCAAAAAAGGCATAATACGGTTCATGTTCAATTAATCTCCGGACATACAACGCGGCTTCCCGGAGATGATAGTCGCCCCACATGCAGGATTCCCCGCATGGAATATGCTGGCCTTCCGGAATATGATCCCACCCGTTCGGCCGGTGATAAATGGAGTGCAGCAGCAATCCCTGGTGACCCGGGTCTGTTGACAGGTAGGGTTCGTCCAGCAGTGTTTGCAGCACGGTGAGACCGGCCTGAAAATATTTGCCGCCGGCTTCGGTCTGCTTCTGTTTGCGAAAATAGTGCCCCAATCGCAGTAAGCCCTGCACGCCGATAGCCGCCGCCGAGCTGTCCACCGGTTCATGCGCGTTGAAGGGATCGGCCGGTTGTTCAAGATAGTCGCCGAGCTGCCAGAGATTGGGTGCGCCCGTGTCCCAATACGGTATCCCATCGATGGGGGTGTTTTCGATAAAAAAGTCACCGGTGGCTGTGGCGGCTTTCACCACCCACTCCCGGACGGTTTCCCATCCGCCGTAATCTGCGAATTCGGATTGATCCAGAATATCCAGATACTCCAGCTGTTCGGCAAAACCGGCCATCGCCCACGACAAACCGCGGGTCCAGGTGGTGAACGGGCTGTATCCCTGCTGCGTACTTGGGCACCGAAAGCGCCCGCTTTCCACATTGAAGATACACTCGTGCACCGTTCGGCCCCGGACATCATACGAATCGCGTCCGTCACCATAATACACGGAATACCGGGCCGTGGCATACGCATGTTTGAGCAGGCGCTCCAGCAGGCTCACCGAACCGCCGGTTTCATCATGCAGCGTATGCCCCAGCAGATAACTGACCGCCAGGCTCCGTAAGGATCGAATCGTATCCACAAACAAGGAATGCGGACCGTTGAACGAGTAGATAAATCCGCCATCCTCCCGGATTCGAGTCCAGCGGCGGGCCTGTACAGCTCCGGAGACCTTCAACGCCATCTCATAAAAATTCTGCTCCTGCCGGTCATGCGGAATTTTCTCCTCCCGCATCAAACGCCAGAGATTGCCGTAGGTGCTGATATTATTAAACCCATGATCGTGCACCCCGAAATCGGAGACGTGCGAAGCCATATTATCCGTGATCAACTGCTTTGCTTTCTCCAGGTGCTTCTCATCTCCTGTCGCATCAAATTGAAGGAGGCGGGATCCGTATTGAAATCCCTGGGTCCAGTCAGTCCACGCCCGGGTGGTGTACTTCCCATTGATGGTGAAGACCGGAGATCCCCGGGAGAGGTCATATTCCTTCTCAATCAACCGAATCTTCTGATCGGAGATCTCCCAGAAAGATTGCAGAGAAGAATCAAGGTGCTCCGGAACAATATCAGTATCGATCTTCATAACAGGCCTGCGTTTAATTCTGTGGAAGTTGCAGGATTCAGAAGGTTAAAATAATATGAAACAGGGAAATGAACCAACTAAAATTCCCGGAAAGGTCAATGGAGTGTCGCCATCAAGTTTTATGCACCGATGTACCATCTCAGAAAGAAATGATAGCCCGGTATCGCAGAGATGTGTGGCTTCTGATTCGTCAATGCCAAAGCCGGGAATATTCCTTCTCCCCATATCGTCAGGGCGGACTGTCCAATACACATGAACTTCTGATTTCGGCCCGCGAGTCCGCCCTGAGATTAATCATGATGGTAAAAGAATGGAATGTCCTGAAAGTGAGATCCCCTGGCAGCTGATCCTTCAGCAGAGAGCCTCCTCCAATCTGCCAGGTGCTTCCCGAAGGGACTGCCAGGGGAAAGATTGACACCTGCGAATGTTATACATTTTTCGGGACGACAAACGGTTCCCGATAGGTTGGTTCCAGCAGGGCATTCGCAATCAGTTCCGTATTGCCGTCACCACCGGTAATCCGTCGGGAGCTCCGGCGATATTTCAACCAGGACCCCAGGATAATGTGTTCCTCGTTCAAATCAATCTCGTTCGCCTGGAGATGACTGCTGACCCGCTGAACTGTTTCCGCCATTTTCTCCGTATCACCGGTGCGATCCATCACGGTGCCAGGTGATGCGGCGGCTCCCGACCGGTACGAAATATTCGCCAGATGACAGAGTTCGGCGGAAAGGACCCCTTCCTCCAGTTCCGCGTGGAGGATGCTCCGGTCACGGCGGCGAACGGCCTCGATGAAGTTTTGCTGATGTCCGCGGCCGCCATCGCCGGGAAATTCTTTGATTTTGTTGCCATCGTTATCATAGATGATTCCGCCGCCCCGGCCACCGGCAAAATAACCGTCTTCGCACTGGATAATGTTACCGGCCCGGATCTCCCGATAATGATCCATATATCCGGCGCCCGCCGCATGGGGCAAATTCCGGATCTCAATGACCATTGGCGCGGGATCATAATCATAGATGGCCACCTGAATATTCGGGGTCTCCGCATCGTCCTTGTGCACATACCGCCCACCGTAGCTGATAATCCTGGCAGGCAGTTCCTGTTCATTCAACACCCAGCGGCAATCATCCACCTGATGCGGACCCAGATTTCCCATGTCCCCGTTGCCGGTCTTCCATCGCCAGTGCCAGTCGTAATGGAGCTGTTGGCGGGTTAACGGCTCCATATCCACCGGACCTGTCCAGAGATTGTAATCGACTGTCTCCGGTACAGGCTGGGGACCATGCACCTTCCCGATGCTGCCCCGCTGTTTATACCAGAGCCCATGGGCCCAGAGAATCTTCCCGATGTTCCCTTCCCGGATATAAGGGACCGCTTTGCGAAATCCCACATCCGATCTGTTCTGGGTGCCCGCCTGCACAATTCGATCGTATTTGCGAGCCGCCTCCAGCATACGCCGGCCTTCCCAGATGTTGTGAGACACCGGCTTCTCCACGTACACATCCTTCCCCGCCTGGCACGCCCAGATGGTGAGCAGGGAATGCCAATGATTCGGGGTGGCGATGGCGACGGCGTCGATATCCTGGCGGTCCAACACTTCGCGCACGTCTTTATAAGTGTCCACAGATTCATTGCGATCCGTAAATTTCTGTGATTCCCGGTCCAGGATCGCCTGATCCGCATCACACAGTGCAACCACCTGGACACCCTCGATCTCGGAAAACATCCCGATATGCTGTGCCCCTTTACTCCGACATCCAATTACTGCGACCCGAATCGTATCATTCGCTCCCTGAGAAGCCGACCAGGCTCCGGAAGGCAACGTGGAAGCCAGTCCCACGCCAGCAGCTGCAGCTGCCGATGTCTTTAAAAAACTTCTGCGCGTCACATCAGTCATGGTTTCAGTCCTCCGTCATTTACCGTTACAAGCAGACGTAATCCTGCCCGAGAATTGACTCTGAGTATCCTTGTTGTTGACACATTATGGATTAAAAAGAATTCGATAACAATGATTTGAGAATATACGCAATATATGAACTCTGTTCGTCACACTAAACATCTGTTCATGTAGAACATTAATATACATACCGACCGGTGTGTATATCAATGCAAAATTTTAAGCCATTCCCGGTAACCGGTGAGTTTTAATGACGGTAATATAGTGACGAGATCCCGGCTCAAGATCCGGTTGGAAGATTCGAATAGGAGGCCATAACAAAGACTGCAGATTGCGGCGCCTGTCAGGTCAATCGAACCGACCCGGAAAACCGGGTGAGCCGGGCACCTTTCACGTGGTCTGATTCTGCCACCATGCCTGCTCCGCCGCCGGATCATAGTCCGGGTTTTCACGGGGCAGTCTGGCATTGGTTGCCTGCTGCATCTGTGTTAACAGCGCGTTCAGTTTCTGCACTTTCGCTGGCATTTGCTCCGCAAGGTTATGTTGCTCTCCGAGATCCTCGTGAAGATTATATAACTCGAAGGTGGGCTTCTCATACCATTTGATGAGTTTCCAGTCACCGTGTCGAACGATGCCATAGGGCGGCACTCGATGCCCCTGACGATAATGCGGGAAGTGCCAGAACAGCGTTTTTCGTTCCAGAGAGGTTTCTCCCCCGGACCGCAGGTGTGCGAGCAGGGAGACCCCATCGATGGTTCTGTTCACCGGCGGGTCAATCCCCGCGGCCTCCAGGATGGTGGGGAAATAATCCATGCTGATCACCGGTGCATACGATACCGTGGCAGCGGGGACCACCCCGGGCCAGCGGATGATCACCGGCACCCGGATGCCACCCTCATAGGGATAGCCCTTACCCGATCGTAGGGGTGCATTATCGGTCGGTCCCTCCAGACCTCCGTTATCAGAAGTGAAGATCACCAGGGTATTTACCATCAATCCCAGATCATTTAGCGCCTGCAGAATCTGGCCGGTGGATTGATCCACGCTGTGCACCATTGCCCCATATTCGGGGTTCTTCTGGTTGGTGACCGGTTTCTCCTGGTAGCGATCAATCAATTCCTGCTTTCCCTGAATCGGAGTGTGCACGGCATAATGAGCCATGTAGAGAAAAAACGGCTCATCCTGATGTGCTTCAATGAACCGCACTGCTTCATCCGCTTCTCTGTCTGTGAGGTATTCACCCTCTTTCCTCGGTTCGATGGTTGGAATGCAGCCCTGACGGGGATTACAATAGGGATCGAAGTAGCTGGGCGGCTGCCCGTAATCGCAACCTCCAATGTTAAAATTAAACCCCTGCTCAGTGGGATACCAATCATCCGCCCCCAGATGCCATTTACCGATATGACAGGAGACATAGCCCGCCTCCTCCAGCATCTCTGCGATAGTGATTTCCTCGTTTTCCATCCAGAGCGGATTGGGCGGCGTCAGGAGTTTCTTGTCGGCTTCCCCCACATATGCCGTCGGATTCTGCTTGTCTTCCGGAATCTCCCCGCCCTGGAACCGGGCGCGAATCCAGTCGGTGATCCCGACCCGGGCAGGATAGCGGCCGGTCATAATCGCCGCCCTGGTAGGGGAGCACACCGCACAGGCGGCATACCCGTCGGTGAACCGCATCCCCTGGGAGGCCAGTTGATCAATATGGGGCGTCTCAAAATAGGTGCTGCCCTGGCATGAGAGATCCGTCCAGCCCAGGTCATCCACGTTAATCAAAACCACATTGGGCGATTGTCCGCCTCTTTGATTTTTCGGAAATGCCACGCTCCCGGCGAAAACAGGAGCCAACGCTACAGCAGCTGTCCCAACTCCGATGGATTGCAAGAACTTTCGTCTGGTCATGTTTGACATTGTACTTGTCCCTCCCGATAACTGGCTTTCAAGCGATAATTTGAGAATTAACTCTTTCGAGCTATATACTATTTTGGATCGCAGAGATTTCAACAGGGAAGATTCAGGCTTCCCGGAGTAACCGAAGGGCAATATCCGTGGTATACGATGGTACCGAAAGCCGGATTGAATTCTGCACCGACTCAGCCGATCCGGATTGTGCTGTTTCACCTGTGTTCGTATTGACCCATTCCACGGAATACCGGCCGTCCGGCAGCTGAAGATCGAGTGTCGTTAAACCATCCCCATTGATATAGATCGCATAAGCCTTTTGTTCTTCACGCAATGCCCGAACGGTGATCCAATCAGGCAACGTATCGCCGACAATTCCGGAATCCGGCTGCATGTGAATAAACCTGAATCCCTCAATAAACTCTTTCAAAATCTCAAGCTGCGACCGGAGGACCGGCCCGCCATCTCCCGGGGCATTATTTTCCGCGGTGCCATCTTCATGGCCGACCGTGAAGGAGTAATCCAGATTATCATAAATAGCTCCGCCCGCCAGTATAAAATCCCATCCTTCCAATCGATAAGGTTCCGGTTCGTTGCCGTCGAACCCGGTCTCGTCATCACCGAGAGGCCGGTTCAAATGGTAATTATCCGCTCCCGTTGCGGGCGGCGCCGCATAATGAAAATTGAAGATGGAGACATTCGGATCCGG
>DATFLS010000120.1:0-4372 GCA_035267465.1 bacterium | reverse complement strand
GCGTACGGAGATCGTGGCGCCGGAAATATTGATGATATCACGGTTTATCCGGATTGGATCAGTCAGAGTCTTATTCCGGTACTGGTGCAGGAAACGCTTCCGGCGTACCTCGCCGCCGCGGTTTTCCCGGTATACTAAAATTCGAACACCTTGCACCGAGATATCCGGTTTGACCCCCACCAGAATGGTGATGGGGCGATACTTACCGTATTCATTGGTGATGACCCCGTAACCGAGGAGGGTATTATCCCGGTAAATACGGTGGACTATCACACTCGAATCCCACACCGAGGTATGCAACTTCTGCTCTACCTGTGCGAGTGCTTCTCCGGTGAACAGAAGCGTGTCGCGTTTCATCTGAAGATTCGTCCCGAACAACTCCCGGATGCCTTCATCAAAGCTCATGAGTTGTCGGGCAGGACCGACATCAACCCCCTCCGGCAGCGTTTCCTGGCCGGGGAGTGTCCCGGTAAATAAGCCGATGAACATGAGGAGCGGCAGGTACCTCATGGTGAGGAGGCATCCGAACTTTGCCGGAGAACCTGATCGGCATAGTCGTGAAAGTCCGGATCGTCGATGTGCTTTTTCACGGCCTTCACCAGTATGTGCAGGTGCATGTCTTCGCTCTCGAGCAATTCCTCCAGAACATCGCGAGTGGGTTTATCCTGCCTGGCAATGAACGGCCTGTAAATCGGGGTCAACTCCAGGCTCTCCAGGGTGAGAGCAATTTCAAATCCCTTCCGCAGGGAGAGTTCTTCCTCCTGCAGGACCTGCGGATATTCCTCGAGGAAATTATTAATAGTATGATACTCGTGGGCGTTGACTTTCATATCGCTATTCTGCAGATCCTCATCGGCCATGCTGCGTTTCCGCATTAACCGAACCAGCCGGGTATGGGTTTCCTCCTGCTCGGCCATGGTCACCCAGAGTCGCTGGAGTTCCGGTTTCGTAAACCGTTCCGACAGGCCCTCATAGTAGTGTTTCATGCCCTGTTCCAGGGACTCCATAAGTACCAGGAGATCTTTATATTTCACCGTAAGTATTTCGGTCATAGTGCCCCTTACCTTCTCCCTTGCTCAAGCATGGGTAATTTAAAAGGGAGGCCGGAGGTTTCCAAAAACAATTGAGATTGCATCTCAATCCTAATCTCTTTGATTAAAAATAGGAGGTGAGACCGAAGAAGAAGGTCCCTAACACGTCACTGTCAGCTGTCTCTCCCGGTGAGAAAGATTCCTCCCGCATATATTCCAGCTTGAGTGCGGAATCCTCGACCGGCCTCCAATTGAGCCCGGCGGAATATCTCAGTGCATGGTCACCGGCGACATCCAGATTATAGTCCAGCCACCCGAGCCGGACCATTCCGGTGAACTTGGAGTCCGGAAATCCCGGGACCAATCCGAATCCGAAATGATAATTGGGCTGCAAATAATATCCGGCCTGCCGGATGGTGCCATTCTCGCGAGTTTCGGTCGCGCTGAATGCCGATTCAACCAACACTTCCGTCTGACCCCGTTGCAGTGTGAGATCAGCTGCGCCTATTGTTAATCGCAGATCGTTCTCCACATCGTAGTTCCCGGTATGCACACTTCCCCCGATTTCCAGCCCGAGGAGAGGGCTATACACCACCCGGGAGACGATGGCCTTTGACGTATTATTGTCCGCCTCCAGCGAGCCTCGTCCATTTCGTATCCGCACTTCACTCGGGCCCGAGATGATGCCCCCGTTCAATCCATTTACCAGATATACTTCATATCCCAGCACCGATAATTCGGACGGATACACGGTTCCGTGGAAACCCATTCCCGCCTCCGAAAGAGTGGTCGGGATCAACTGCCGGTTTACCAGCGGCCTGCTCACAAAATCATTCCATGGACTGTCATGCACTAAATTAAATTTTCCCAGCGGTGATAGAATAATCCCCCCTCTGTAGGTGAGCCAGTCCGTGAAAGTGATGTCCAGAGCGGCGTATTCCAGTTTAATCTCACCGTCGCCGGGCACCCGCCCGCCGTGTTCAAATTCGATCTCAGTGGCAAAGTGGATTCGTGGTGTGATTTCACTAAAAATAAATGGAATGAACCGATGCTGATCGAACGTGTTCTTCTCTTCCGTTATTTCCCACTCCAGATCAACATAGCCGCCAACGGCTGTGCCGCGTCCGAAACGTTCAATGTACGGTTTATCATATATTCCGCCCGGAACAGCCGGACGGTCTTCGGATTCCTCCTGTGCAATAAGCGAGTGTATGGGCAGACAAATGAATAACGCCATGACCCAGACAGAAAACCATTGGGATAGCCAACTCAACATACAATATCCTCCAGTGCAGGGTTTTGAATTTATTCGGTTTAGCGTAGGGAAACCATGTTTGTGTGCGCTTGGAATTATTTCAGTGGAGATGCATTCCCCGTATTTCAGGTTATCACCATTTTAGTTGAGACTGAATCTCAATTGCAATGAATATAATCGACAAGGCCACAGCCTGCAAGGAAAAATTGTTCAAAAATTCAACAATCGGCCTTTACACCGATGGTGGTGGAGTATAAATTTGGCTTGACGCTGAAAGAAATGACAAGGTTATGTTAGATTTTCATCCATTTGTAGTCCACTTCGCGATTGGGTTGCTGACGGCAAGTGTCGTATTCGATGTGTTATCCGTTACTGCAAACCGGCCACATCTCCAGCTTGTGGGATG
The DNA here is from genome assembly GCA_035267465.1 of bacterium. Taxonomy (GTDB): domain Bacteria; phylum Fidelibacterota; class JAANXI01; order JAANXI01; family JAANXI01; genus DATFLS01. The sequence continues at coordinate 1,680 of DATFLS010000120.1, read as the reverse complement.
GTGGAACCTGTTTCTCGGATTTCTGGCGGTGCTGTTTGCGGTGATCACCGGGTTGTATGCCAAAAACAACGCCTTTTTTCCCGAGGCGTCCCTTCAACTCATCAGTTACCACCAGTACTTCGGTATCAGTACTGCAGTTATTTTCACGCTGCTATTCGTCTGGCGATCCGGTATGAACAGGAAAATCATGCCACGATGGCAATCCCTGTATCTTCTGATTGCGGTCCTCGGAACCGTGCTCATCCTGGTCACCGGTTTACTGGGCGGGCAAATGGTATTCGAACACGGCACCAATGTACAGCGAGTACGGGAACTGCAGGAGATTATTGACTCCCTCCGGATTCTCCGGAATCCCCCGCCCCCCTGATCCACAGAAATTACGAGGAGTCACTGGTGATCCAGCGAGTTTCGAAAGCCATAATAGGCTCTTCCTGTGCAATGTGCTTGAATCATCTGCTGCCGGGAAGGAGACAAACGATACGGTCAGCGCAGGGGAATATACATTTCGAGGTGTACTTTCAACCTGTAATTGTTTTGTAGTTCACTCTTGGGGGGGTATGATAAAGCGGGGCAGCGGCGTCCCCGCTTTTGAGATCTCCGAAGGTCCGATCTGTATTGTTACTCCTTTATGACCCAGACCTTCACCTCAACGGTCACATCCCTATGGAGCTTCACCGGGACCGGATAGATTCCGAGCTCTCTGATTGGTTCATCCAGCTGAATATCCCGCTTGTCGATTTCATAGCCTTTGTCTTTCAGCAGGTCTGCAATATCCTGGGAAGTGACGGATCCGAACACTTTGTCTTCTTCCCCGACCTGCACCATGGCATTCAGCGAAAGGTTCGAGAGTTTCTGAGCCAGTTTATCTGACTCGATTCGTTCTTTATTTTCCCGGGCTTCCCGGAGCCGGCGTTCTTCCTCATACACCTTCCGGTTGGAATCCGTGGCGGCCATGGCCATTCCCATGGGATGAAGGTAGTTGCGAAAGTATCCGGGCTTGACATCGACAATTTCGCCGGATTCTCCCAGTTTATCCACCGTTTCTCGCAGTATTATTTTCATATTAACAGGCCCCTTTGTCTCGCATCTTCTCGATTAATTCTCTGTGACGTCAAAGGTATACGGTAACAACGCGATATTGCGGGCCCGCTTGATGGCCGTGGTCAAATCGCGCTGATGCCGGGAGCAGGTTCCGGTGATGCGCCGGGGAATGATCTTGCCCTGATCCGTAATAAACCGCCGAAGTGTCCGTGGATCCTTATAGTCAATCTGCATCCGCTTCGGGTTCTCACAGAATTTACATATTTTTCTTCTTGGCATAGATGGATAACTCCGTCTCTTCTAATGTTCGTAAATTAGATCATCCTATTCCGTGAACCGGCGACAGACAGCATCCGGCACGTCCGGGATCACCGTTCACGATTGCTCTTCTGCCGCTTCTTCGGCTTCTTCTTCATCTTCTTCGTGGTCCTCATACTCATCGTACTCTTCCTTTTCCTGCTCCATCCGCTTCCGTTTTTCCGACAAATCCGGTTCCGTCTCCAACCGCACGGTGAGGTAATTCAGGACCGCGTCATTCAAGCGCTGGTTTTCTTCCAGCTCCCGGACCAGTGAACCCTCGGCCCCGAACTCCAGCAGGACATAGGATCCATACTTTTGCTTTTGGATTCGGTACGCCAG